>JBCBZY010000265.1:0-4041 GCA_039815115.1 Pseudomonadota bacterium
CCGGCGGATGCCTTCCTGCCAGACCGTGCGGTAGGACAACGTTGCCCCTTCGGCGCTGTGCGCGAGGATGCCGACATGCCGGGTCATGTCAGACTCCGGCATCTGGTTCTGTCTTCGAACAGGATCATTTCAAAATCTCGCCCCCTGTCTTTTCGTGCAGAAGCTGTAACATAAGCCGGGTATTCACCGAACCGGATTCCGGAACCGGTTAAAAAACGAAAGATCTGCTCATGACAAAACGCCTGCATCCCTTCACCTTCTCCACCGTGCTGGCGTCCAGTCTGTTTCTCGCCACCGCCTGCGCCCAGGCGCAGAGCGATCCAGCCGTCGAACCGCCGGGCGAAGAGACCGTCACGCCTGCGGAACCGGGCCAAAGCCTGACGCCCGACGAGGAATTTGCGCTGACCGATCCGGAGCAGACCCCCCGGGAACCGAGCGAAGAAGCGAAGGCCGCGCTGGCAATGATCGGTGCCGCGCTCAAGAAAATCGACGAGGAGATCGAACCGACCGGCAATAACTGGGAGTTCCGGCTCGGCGAGCATGTCGTGCTGGTTGTCACCGATCCGATCGCCGAACGGATGCGGATCATGATCCCGATTGTCCCGTCCGAACTGCTCGGCACCGAGCTGCTCCAGCGCCTGATGCAGGCCAATTTCGACAGCGCGCTGGATGCCCGTTACGGCGTGGCGCAGAACCTGCTCTGGGGCACCTATATTCACCCGCTGACCAGCCTCGAGGAAGCGGAATTTCTTTCCGGACTGTCCCAGACCGTATCGATCGTCAAGAATTTCGGCACCAGTTTCTCCAGCGGCACCGCGGTGTTCGGCGGCGGGGACAGCCAGGGCATTATCGAGAACCAGCTCGAGGAGCTAATCCGCGAGCGCGAGAAAGCGAACCGGATCTGAGCTGCCAGAGCTGCTGCCCCTGCCCGCCAAAAGAGTGACAAAGGTGACAGGGTGTCACCCGGCACTGGCCCAGCGCGATGCCGGAGGAGAGCTGGCCTTTGCGCCGTGAGGGACCGGGTGACACTGCCTGGGCACAAAAAAATATTCACCCACCCGTCATGGCGAGCGGAGCGTGGCCATCCAGGGGCGGCTTGATGGGGCACTGGATTGCTTCGCTGCGCTCGCAATGACGACGGGACCAAGCCCCCTCACTCCCCGCGCGGTTTCTCCGGCGCATGTTTGGCTTCCAAATACCGGATCTCGTCATCATCGCGGCGCTCTTCATCCTCTTCCTCCGGCCGCTCCCAGTGCGCCCGGCCGAGGTGCACCCGCTCGAGCAGCGTATCCCAGCGCTCGCCATAAAATTCCGCCGCCGCGCCATAGCGCCCCATTGTCGGCGCGCCCAGACGGTTGCGCATCGCGAGCAGCGCCACGGTCAGCCGCTCGTCATATTTGCGCGACGTCCCGACCAGCTCGCCGCGATGATAATGCGGCACCTCCACCCCGTTGAGCGCCCGGTCCAGCGCCGCATGGGCGAGATTGTCATAGCCGTGGCGAAAGGCGGTTTCCCACGCCAGATCAAACGGCGCCCCCTTCAGCCGCGCGCGCAGCTTGTAAGCGGATTGCCGCGACATCCCCACCGACTTCGCCGCCGCCGAGACATTATGCGTGGCGGCCAGCATGCGCAGGAAATCGGCCATCTTGCGCTTGGTCCAGCGATCCCCCGGCGCCACGCGCGGCGGCATTTCGAGAGGATCGTCGGGCTCCGCGCTGGTGTCGAGGGGCGGCGTGTCGGGGGCGTTGGGGAAGTCTGTCATGGGGCAGACGATAACCGATGCGGGGTTGTGTAGGAAAGAGGGGTTGGAGAAATAGCTATCCAGCGAGTTATCCAGCAGGTCCACGCATTCACAGGATTCAGCGACAAAAACACACGGCGGATGGAGCAAGGTATTTTGATAGCACCTGCTTCGGCCGCAAAGGCGGACACTGGGATTTTTTTAAACCTAAAAATCTACCAAAATCTGCGTTGGAGTTCAGGTCTATTCCCATTGATGCTTGGCAAAATGAAGGTAAGAAAATGCTGCAGTTCGCGATTGTCACGCCCGAGGGGCCTCAGTAGCTAATCCGTCTGACGATTTTTCTATTCTTTCACTGCGCGATAAGTTGCGCGGCTCTTTTTGATATCATCGAGATTATCCAGTGCCCAGAATACGACTGGTTTGAGTATCGCGACAAGTTCATCGCCGCGATCGGTCAGTTCATAAGAAACGGCCAGAGGCGGTCCCGCATGTACGGTTCGGGTCAAATAGCCGTCACGTTCCAGACCCCTCAGATTTTCGGTCAACACGCGCTGGGTCACATCCCCAATGGCCCGCTTCACTTCAGAAAACCGGAGGGCTTCGTCTTCAAGAGCCAATAGTATTAGAATGTGCCACTTGCCTGTCACCTGATCCAGAACATTTCTGATGGGACAACTCGCCGCTTCGATTTTTTCCGGTACAGTTATAGGCAACATATCAGAACCTTTCCGTCGCTAAGTATCCTCAAGGATATCTTGTTACTTCATAGTGCGTAATTGATACTTGGTTCCAAAATGATACCGTGTGCTCCTGAATAATTCAAGAAGGGGCGAATCATGAGATCAATATGGATGGCAAAACCTAAAGTCGGGCTGGGTTCTCTGCGCATGGATCGTCAAGAATCAGCTTCCCTTGGTCGGAGTGAAATTCGCGTTTCGATCAAGGCGAATTCCATTAATGCGCGCGATATCATGGCGATAACCGGCCAGTCTCCTCTGCCCTTGCCAGATGAGATAATCCCGGTCTCGGACGGTGCGGGTATCGTTTCGGAGATAGGGGAAGACGTAAGACTTTTCGCTCCGGGTGATCGTGTTGTGATTGCATTTAACCCGACGCATCAGGACGGACCATTCAAACCAGAAATGGCTTTGGGTGCTTTGGGTGAAGTGTGTCCAGGTGTTCTGGCTAGCGAAGTAATCCTTGAAGAATCTGCGCTGGTCAAATTGCCGGAAACCGTTTCGTTCGAACAGGCGGCCTGCCTGCCCTGTGTTGCGGTCACTGCCTGGAATGCGCTTTTTGAACTTGGCAGTTTGTTGCCGGGTCAGACCGCCATGGCGGTCGGCACAGGCAGCGTCGCGATGACCGCGTTGCAGCTGGCAAAAACAGCCGGCATTCGGTTCGGGATAACCTCATCGGATGATTCCAAGATCGAAGAAGCCAAATCATTGGGTGCGGATTTTGGTGTGAACTATCGTTCCAACCCGAACTGGTCGGAGATCGTCCGCGAAGCGACCGGCGGAATGGGAGCGAATGTTATACTCGAGACCGCCGGTCCACCTTCAATCGCGGAATCCGTCAGGGCATGCGCACAAAATGGTCGAGTGATGCAAATAGGCCTGAAGGCAATGGAAGGCCCTCCGGTCCAGCCACTGGATTTGCTGGTCGGCGGCGTAAGCATCCTTCCCGTCATGGTCGGATCTCGAGCGGTACTGGAGCGATTGGTGGCGGCGGTTGCTTTCAACAAAATTAGCTTCCCGATCCAATCAAGATTTGCCTTTTCGAAGGCACCCGAAGCCTTCGCATCCTTTCTGGATCCGGTTGGCTTCGGGAAGACTATCATCTCACATGAAACAGGAGACTATCAATGAACTCATCGCTTTCGGGAAAGATTGCACTCGTTACCGGCGGCAGTCGAGGCATCGGAGCTGCCGTTGCCAAAAGACTGGCCGCGGATGGCGCAACCGTTGTGGTGACCTATGTCGGGTCCGAAGACGCGGCCAGCGCAGTTGTCGGAGAAATTGAGGATAGTGGGGGCCGAGCGAGAGCCGTTCATGTTGACGCGATGGAGAAGGGTGCCGGAACGAGAGCTGTTGCCGGTATCATGGCAAACGAGGGTGCGCTGGATATTCTCGTCAACAATGCGGGTATCAATATCATGAAGCCGCTGCATGCGATTGAGGATGAAGACTATGAGCAGGTTTTCGGTGTCAATGTCCGGGGGACATTGGAAATTGTTCGGGCGGCTTCACGCGAAATGGGGGCAGGCGGACGGGTTATCGTCGTAACGGCGACGATCG
>JBCBZY010000112.1:0-8284 GCA_039815115.1 Pseudomonadota bacterium
CCAGGCCATAGCTTTCCATGCGTTCCTGCACCCAAAGTGGCAGCGTTCCCTCAAAAGCTGCAAAGGCAACGCCGAAATCAATCTCGCCCGACTGGATGCGCAAGTAGACATCCGATGCCTCGCGCAGCAGCACGATGCCCAATATGATCGCCGGGACGATTACCAGCGAGATGATCAGCAAAAGCGTCAGCAGCGCGGCGCTCGACGTTCGCCCGTTCATGGCTCGCGCCAACCGGTCGAAAATCGGCAGAAAAAGGACGGATGTAACAACAGCCCAGACGATGGCGCCGAAAAACGGCTCGATCAGCCAGGCAAAAGCGGCGGTGACAAGCACGACCAGAAGGATCAGGAAACCTGTTTCCAGACGGGATGCCGAGCTCTGGTCCATCAACTTCTCCGGGTCATTTTCGCTTGGCCGCAAAGGCGGCAATCCGCTCTTGCATGTCGGGACCTGTGCCTTCGGTCTCCATGACTTCCCATTGCAGCCCGGCGTCAAGCGGTCCGGCATCAGTAGCCTCAAGCAAACGTTTGTTTGCCGCGTGTGAAAAAGCGGAATTGGCCAGAATTCTATCTCCCAGTGTCCGGATTTCGGAATCGAACTGATCGGCCGCAACCGCATATTCCGCCAGTCCGATCCGGACAGCCTCATCTGCATCGATCATGTCGGCTGTGAACATCAGCCGTTTGGCAGTGGCGATCCCGACTCGCCGCGGCAAGCGCTGACTCATCCCCCAGACAGGGGTAAGCGCCCATTTGGCGTGTGTATCGCCAAATCGTGCATTGTCGGCTGCCAGAATGAAGTCCGCGGCGAGAGCCACTTCCAGGGCTCCGGTATAGCAATGGCCGTGCACGGCAGCGATTACGGGTTTGGGCAGCTTTTCCAGCATCCGCAATGTCTCACTGTGCCAGCCACGTGAGGGCACTTCTTCTCCTTCGGCGATGTCGGCGAGATCATGGCCGGCAGAAAAACATCTTCCCGCGCCGCGTATGACGACGCAACCGATGCCGTCATCCTTTCGCAGATCGCCGATATGGGCGCGCAATTCCCGAAACATGCCCACTGTGAGAGAATTCAGTTTCTCCGGGCGGTTCAATGTCAAAATGGCTAGACCACCCTCATCCTCGCGTTTCACCAGATCTGCCATGTATATGCTCCTTGTGACCATTTCCTATTCGCTGATCATGTCAACTACAACCCAAAGCTATGCCCGGTGTCAGGGATCGTGGCCGAACATGTATTTTTGTCGAAGCGCCGCGGTTTTTCATCGAAAGGCTGGTGCAGGGCAAATGGGGAGCGCATAATGTCGGAAACAGCATGAAGGGAAATCTGCATGCCGCATCTTCACCGACTGGATGGGCATTGGTTTTCTCTTTGGTCAGGGGGATGGAACATGTCTGAAAATTGCAATCCTTCCGGGTTGAACCGGCCTGCCGCATGGGCCAGCTCCTTCGCCCGATATTGCACGATGGCGGCTGTTGCCGGTATCATGATGACAATTCCATCTCCCGCTTTTGCGCAGACCGCTGCCGCTTCCGAAACCGCGAGCAAACCCGCGCCACCCTGTTCCACACCGGATCACCGGGCCTTTGATTTCTGGATAGGTGAATGGGATGTGACCTCATCCACCAGCAGCACAGCGACGGCCGTGAACCGCATCTCGGTTCAGCATGGCGGGTGTGTTATTCGCGAGGAATACAAGACCAGTGGCGGCTACTCGGGCATGAGCTTGAGTTTCTATGATGCGCCGCGCAAGGTCTGGCACCAGACCTGGATGGGCGTTGACGGTAACCCCCTCTACATTGAAGGCGGACTTAATGCGGCCGGACAGATGGTGCTGAGCAATGCCAACTGGCCTGGCTTTATCGCGACCAGCACGATCAATCGTGTGACCTGGACGCCCAATTCGGACGGCAGCGTCCGCCAGCACTGGCAGAAGTCAGACGATGGCGGCAAAAGCTGGAGTGACGTGTTTGATGGCCTCTATATAAAGCGCGACCCGGCGAAATAGGCCTGTCTAGCCGGTCATCAAATCCCGGACAAAGCCGATCAGACCGGTCTGTCGTGACCGGCGCATGCGTTCGGTGGCAAGAATATTCTTTACCTTCGTGAAGCAGGCTTCCAGATCATCATTGATCAGGACATAGTCATAGCCGTCCCAGTGGCTGATTTCACTGGCGGCGCGCTGCATGCGGCTGTCGATGATTTCATTGCTGTCGGTGGCCCGGCTTTCCAGGCGTTCCCGGAGTTCGGCGAGCGACGGCGGCAATATGAAAACCCGGACCACATCCTGCCCGGCGCGCTGAAACAGCTGCTGTGTACCTTGCCAGTCAATGTCGAACAAAACATCGCGGCCGTCCTGCAGGCTCTGGTTCACGGGTGCGGCGGGTGTGGCATATCGGTTCCCGAAAACCGTTGCATATTCAAGGAAGGCATTGTCCGCGACCATTTCCTCGAATTGGTCCCCGTCGACGAAATAATAGTCCTTGCCATGCTCTTCTCCAGGCCGTTTGGGCCGGGTTGTGACGGAGACAGACATTTCTATCTGGTCATCGGCCTTAAGCAACATGCGGGCGAGTGTTGATTTTCCGGCACCGGATGGAGAGGAGAGGACAAAAAGCAGTCCTCTGCGGGTCAGTTCGTCGTGAGGACGGGAAGAAATATCGTCGGCCATAGCGGCTATTGGCCGAGAAGAGTGTGCGACGTCAAGATAGTAGTTGGGCCTGCGTGAAGATGATGTGATGACACTGTCCGTTTTTGTGTTTATCACCTCCTTTCAAAGGTTTCATTTGGGTGAGGTGGCGAGACAGGATTGTGTTTCAGGGTCGCGTCAGTACTATTTTTTACTCGGTCGGGATAACGATCATGATCGGCTGGCTGTTCTATGTCGGCAAGGACATCATCCTGCCGATTGTAACAGCGATCATCCTGCTCCAGATCCTCTATGCGGCGAGTGCAGCGGTGGCCCGCCTTCCCGGTCTTGGGCGGACTCCGATGTGGGTCCGGGCGACACTGGCCCTTGTCGGTGTGATGCTGATGCTGTTTGCCCTGACCCGCATGCTGGTCGCAAGCCTGCAGACGCTGGTTCCTTCGCTACCGCGATATCAAAGCAATCTGGAAAGCCTGTTTGCCGCCTGGTTTCCGGGCCCTGCGGAAGAAGAGGGGCCCAGACCGGAAATGTCGGAAATGATGACCTCTCCCTCGTTGATGATTGACCGGGGCAGTGAAGCGGTGGTCAAGGCGGTCAGCGAATTTGCCAACAACCTGCTGACCGAGATTGACATCGCCGCGATCGCCCAGTCGGTACTTTCTTCGTTGACCAGCTTTGGCGGCTTCGTCTTCATCACGATTCTCTATGCCTCTTTCATGCTCAGCGAAATTACCGGGTTTCCGCAAAAGGTCCGACGCGCTTTTGGAAGCGACGGCGAGTCCACGGACACGCTCAACATGATTGCCCGGATCAACCATGACATTGGCAGTTATCTGGCGACCAAGACCCTGATCAATGTCATTCTTGGCGTGATCTGCTGGGTGATCCTTATGGTTATGGGCGTCGAATATGCAGCGCTGTGGGCCATCATCATCGGTCTTCTCAACTATATTCCCTATATCGGCTCAATTGTCGGTGTGGCTTTTCCGGCGATGTTCGCGGTCGCGCAGTTTGGCACACTGACCGTTCCGCTTGTCGCTACGGGTCTCATGACCGGAGCTCAGGTCATTATTGGCAATGTTGTCGAACCACGCATGCTCAGCAAGTCGGTGAACCTGAGCCCCATGGTTGTTCTGGTTGCCCTGTCGGTATGGTCTGCGCTGTGGGGCATTCCTGGCGCCATACTCGCGGTGCCGTTCACCACCATTTTGATGATCATTCTCGCTGGCCGGAAAGGCACCAAGCCGATTGCCGCCCTGTTGTCGAGCGACGGCAGGGTTTAGGCCGACACAGCTGACCGAAGTACCGGTGGTTTGAGCAAGGCTGCCGCCACAACGGATAGCGCCAGCAATACTGTCCCGATCAGGAATGCGAGGTCATAGCTTCCCGTCGCTTCATACACATATCCTGCGCCAGCCGGGACAGTCGCAACGAAGGGCAGGAGCAGAGGGGCAAAAACGGCGTTGATCCTGGCAAAACTGGCTTCTCCGAAAAAATTGCTGATAAGAGCAGGTGCGAGAGCGAACAGACCCCCATAGCAGGCGCCAAAGGCAAAGCCTGTGATCGCGAGCAAAAGAAAGCTGTCCGTCGACCCAAAGAGCAGAAAACTGCCAAACATGATGCCCATGATGACGGCCATCAGGCCGCGTAATTCGAACCGGTCCCCAAGCCAGCCCGCCGGGATACGCCCCGAACCGCTGCCGAGGATGAACGCCCCCATCAACGACGCGATCTGCAATCCGGAAATGCCGATATCCGAAAGGTAAAGCGCACCATGTGTGAGCAGGAACGTCCCGGTTCCCAGATAAGTCACATTGATCAGCATCAGCAAATATACGCTTAGCGTTCCGAACACCTGGCGGATCGTCCAGTTGTGAGCGCTTCGGTAGGTTCGGGGCTTGATTGTGCTCCGCCCGGGGGAACGTCGCGCATGTTCCGGATCGACATTGTCCGGATGCTGACCGATATCTTCCGGGCGATTTATAAGGAACCGTGCCAAAACCACTGCGATCGCCACCAGCGCGGCACTGGCCGCCCAGCCCGATTGCCAGCTTCCGAACTGGGTCATGACGGAGGCAAGGACCGGCTGGGCCACAAAGCCGCCAGCCGCGCTGCCTGTGACGACGATACCCAGTACCGTTGCTCGCCGGATGTTAAACCAGCTGATCGCCAGCGTATGGCCGCAGAGCGGACTGGTCAGTGCGAGAGACAGGCCGATCATCAGGCCCCAGATGATGGTCCATTGCCAGACCTCGGTGACCAGAAAAATGATCGCCAGCAGACCGGAAAGCATCAGCAGTAGCCCGGCGGTCATCGTAAATCGCACGCCGCGCTTGCCGATCAGCCAGGCTGTGAACGGGTAGCAGAGCCCAAGCACCACAAAGCCGATGCTATGAGCGATGGATGCCGATCCGCGGTTCCAGTCCATCGCCTCGACCATCGCCGGGAAAATGACGGCATAGGCGAAATAGACAAAGCCCGAAGCCGCGAAATAGATGAAGAACAGCAGCGCCGTGTTGATCCAGCCGTAAAAGATCTTGTCTGAAGGAGTGGAGGCAGGTCGGTCCCGGTCGGGACCAGTCGGTTCTTTTTGGGCCGGCTCGGTTTCCGGGGCGTCCACTCATGCTCTCCTGTGCCGGCCGGATTTCGGGCCGGTTTCAGCTTACAGCAAGTCTCACGGGAGGCAATGGTTCAGTTGCGGGGGTTCAGTTGCGGGCAACAACAGAACCGGTGGCCAGTTAAAATTGCACGCCCACCTGGAAATTGACTTTGGGGGACTGGTCACCGCTTTCGAAACGGTTCTCATTCAATGGAGCAGCGGCCTCCAGGCCCATGTCAAAGCGCCCCATTTGCGCACGCATTCCCGCGCCGGCAGAAGCCAGCGTGCCACCACCAAAGCCGTCGCCAATCTGGGAAACATATCCGCCATCGACAAAGCCATAGAGCTGCAACCAGTTCATCCAGGCGGTCGGCTGGTTGAAGTCCTTGCGGAATTCGGCAAGCCCCAGCACCCCTTCGTCACCAAACCGCTCGGTAAAATCATATCCCCGTCCAAAATAGGGGCCGCCCAGGGAAATTTCCTGCGCGGAAAGCAGAGGACGGGATGCAATCTGGGCATTGGCCGCCAGACGCATGCCAAAACCGCCGCCGAAGTTGAGGATGCTGTTGACCCACAAATTGGCTTTGGTGAAGGTTCCATCAGCATCACCGCGCGAATTGAGCGGATCACCGCTGCGGCTGGCTCCCAATATGCCAAGACCCTGCGTGACACCGATGCCGCCATATATCCGCCCCGAACCGATTTTGGCATTGCCGGAGAAATTGACGGATGCAGTGACGATATCGTCGTCCTGGAACCGGGCACGCGCTTGCGATTGCTGCACCTCCAGATAGGCCAGTTCAGCATTCAGCCAGGCGTTGAGATTGTTGCTGCGTTTCAGGGCGTGGCTGGCGAACACCGCAGCATAGCGGTTCCGCCCACGGAAATCGAAGGCGCTTAGCGGGCCGCCGCTCTTCGTCCGTCCGGCCGCGGCGCTGATCCCCAGCACCGTGCCGCCATTGCCTAGTGTCATGGCATAGCGGGCGCTGACATAGGTGAGCTCGTCTGGCTGGGCGATGGTGCTGGTCACTGTCGTGGTCAGCACATCACTGTCCTGCAACAGTCCGGAAATATCCAGCTTGAGCCGGGCACGAACGGGGCCAAGCGTTGATGGTCCGTAATTGTCGACAGTCGCATATCCCCGGACTTTTTGCTCGCGGACAGTGACGACGAGGATGCCCTTGCCCTTTTCCCGGAGATAGCGCGTGTTCTGCACGGTAATGTCGGGAAGGTCTCCGGCGAGAAGCAATTGCCGCTCCAGAACGGCCGATTGAATGCCGTCACAGATCAGCCTGTCCAGTATGCGCCGCAGCCGGCGGTTGTCCGAGCCGATAATCCGCACTTCATGGATCGGGCCGGGGTCGAGATTGACGGAGACGATCCCCATTTTGACTGCCTGGGCGGGGATTTCAGCACTGGCGAAAATATAGCCCTGGTCCCGGGCTGACCGAGATACGGTGTTGGCCAGCTGGCTCAAGACATCGGCGCTCGCACTTTGCCCGATAAAGGCTTCATATTCGCTGGCCATCGGTGCCAGCGGGATGCCCGCCGGAGACTGGACATTGACGGCACCGATTGTGGTTCCGCTTGCGTTGGAATCGCCGGCCTGCACGCTGTTTTCGACAATTTGTGTCTTAACCTGATTGTCCGGTTGCGCCTCTACCGGGAATTGCTGGTTCTCTCCCACCGAATCAAACGGATTCGCGGTTTGCTGCGCTGCTGCGATCGACGCAGAGCACAGGATTCCGGCGGATAAACCGAGGGGAATAACGCGGTACAAATACAACTCCTGGAAACCCTCAACAAAAATTGGTTTAGCGTTGAAAGCTTAGGAAAAGCTTATCGAACCAGTCATTTAACGGAATATTCAGCCATATTTTAAACCGCATTTGCAGTTTCCCTCATTATTCCCCTGCATTCAGACAGATTTCTGCTCGGGACCAACGGGAAATAACGGGAACAGAACAAGAGTAAGAAACATGAAAAACGTCGCGAAAATACTGGCCTTGAGCGCATTTCTGTCGAGCGCACCGGCTCTGGCAGAAGCCCCGAAATGGAAAATCTCGGAAAGCAACGGAACTGTTAACGTCTTGCGCGCCGGCGTATCGAAAATCGCCATCAGCGGAGGCCAGCTACGTGCAGGTGATGTGGTATCGACTGGCCGGAAGAGCCGGGCGGTTCTGGTGCGCGGGCAGGAATATGTTGTCGTGTCCCCGAGCAGCCGTATCCGGATCAGCGAACCGCAGAAATCCGGCGGCCTGTTCCAGTTTTTCAATGAGGTCGGAAATGTTCTGTTCCGCATCGACAAGAAAGCGACGCCGCATTTCGGCGTGAAGACGCCATATCTCGCCGCTGTGGTGAAAGGCACGACCTTCAGTGTAACCGTTTCCGAAACGGGTACTGCGGTTCAAGTCACCGAGGGCGCTGTTCAGGTGTCGACCAATGACGGCGGCGCGCAAAAGCTTCTTTCTCCCGGGATGATTGGCATGGTCACGCAGGACCAGCAGTTTCGTCTGACCATCACGGGCACGGCCCAAATGGTGATTGATTCACCCAATGCACCGGTTGGTTTGAAAACCGGAAAGTCTGAATCCGATAGCGCTCTCGATTCAGTGCCTTCCGAGGAAACCGTCCAGGTCATTGATATCGCTGCTTCCGGTACAGAGGGTGTTATCAGAACGCCGGTTGTTGACCAGCCGGTTTCGTTTTCCGAGCTGACCGGGGGCCTTGTTTCCGATGAGCCTGCTCAAACTGCACCTGTGCAGCTGGCCATGCTCGATACCGACATGTCGGCCCTCTCGGGGATCGGATTAAACATGGACACCGCAACGCAGGGTATTCTCAATGGTTTTGAATCGGGAAATGACAACGCCGGTGTGACAAGCGGTGGAAGCTCGCCGGCTGCTGGTGGGGAAGAAGGTTCGGAATTGTTTAATCCTCCGACTAATCCACCGGCACCCGGAAAGGGTGGAAACGGGCCAGCTACGGGCGGTGGTGCGACGGATCCGGCGACAGGTGGCGGGGCATCTGGCGGCGG
>JBCBZY010000260.1:0-4176 GCA_039815115.1 Pseudomonadota bacterium
AGACGAGCCTCCGCAACGCGCTCGCCGGCCGCCCGAACCCTCGGCAGCCCTACGACGACCGCACCATCCATCTCGATCGCGAGAGCTTTCGCATACTCCACGACGACAACAGCCGAACTGTGCCAAGACGTTCCGGAGACCGGGCGTCGTAGCTTGGCGGGCGTCCGAACCAGCCGGAATAAGCGCGGGTAAACGCACTAAGCTCGCTATAGCCCAAACGGGCGGATATCCCGGTCAGCAAATGCCGCCCTTCCAGAAAATAGAGATGACAGCAGTCCTGCCGGACCTGCTCGAGAATATCGCGGAAGGAGGTGCCCTCGGATACCAGTCGTCGCCGCAAAGTCCGTTCGGCAATGCCGAAGCTCTGCGCAGCCGACGTCAGGCCCAGCCCGGACTTGTCGAGCAGGGGCCGCAAATAGTCATAACAGAGATTTGCATGTTTCCTTTTCTCCGGATTGCGGGACATTCGCCGGGTGCGTTGCCGGGTCTCGGTCACAAGGATGTCCGGATTGTGATTGGGGTTGAGGCCATCCAGAGCACCGGGGAAAAACTCGATGAAAGAGGTGATCTGATTGAAACTGCAACCCGCTCCGGCGGATTTGCCAATACTCGCGGCATAGCCTCTGCAGCGGTCTTCGCTCTGGCGAAAATTAAGAGTTCTCACCAGCGACGGCCCAGCGCCGGACAGGGCTGCAAACCAGTGGGTGATCATCGAAAACAACGTCCGGACGAGATCTTCCGATGCAGGGTCAGGATGTTCCCAGTATAACCGGTCGCCGGTGGCCAGCCTCACGAGGTGGAAACAGGGTTCCGGACTGTCGAGATCCGTCGACTTGAGCATCGCTTCCAGCACCGCCGACCAGCTTTTCCGGAAGCCCGCGGAATATCCCTCATCAGAAAATCCCGTGGGTACCATGAGCCTGCCCATTTCGGCCGTCCGGCAAACACCGCCCAGTTCCCTGGCCGTGGCATGACAAACAGTGGAAAAATGTCGCAGGGAATACCGCCCCAGTGGTCCCCGCAACTCCGGCTCGTCCAGTTGCAAGGCTTCCAGCAATACCGGTTTGCGTGCACCCAGTGCGCGAGCACTTCGATAGGCTGCAAACAGCATGGGGGCGGATATCAGTTCCTGCTCGGTATCCCGTTCTCTTGAAATTGACCGCATGGGAGCCAGTTAGCTGCGGGATGCGACGAGGCACAATCAGCTTTCGACCGGCAAGCAAATTGCGCGACGAACATGACAAAAACGGCCAATTGAGCAGAATTTGGCACCACCACGCCTGATCAGGTTTGCAGCGGATGTCTCTGAAATATCTAGTAGCGGACGACTGCCGCGCCCCAGGTGAACCCGCCGCCCATGGCTTCCAGGACCAGCAAATCGCCTCGCTTGACCCGGCCGTCACGTACGGCAGCGTCCAGTGCCAGGGGCACAGAGGCGGCAGATGTATTGGCATGCTGATCGACGGTCTTGATGACTTTGGCGGGGTCGAGCTTCAATTTCTTCGCGGTGGCATCCAGTATGCGTGCATTGGCCTGATGCGGCACCACCCAGTCTATATTGTCAGCCGACTCTCCAACGGCCTCAAGCGCTTCAACCAGAACCTCGGACAAATTGACCACCGCGTGCCGGAAAACCTCGCGGCCTTTCATGCGCAATTTGCCAACCGTGCCGGTCGTACCCGCACCGCCATCAACATAGAGCAGCTGATTATGGGCCCCGTCCGCATGCAGGCGGGCAGATAATATGCCGCTGTCAGTCTCTTCTCCTGACAGGACGACTGCCCCGGCCCCGTCGCCAAAAAGCACACAGGTGGCGCGATCTTCCCAATCCAGAATACGGCTGAACGTTTCCGCGCCGATCACCAGGGCGTTCTGAGCACTGCCAGCGCGGATCATGCTTTCAGCGACAGATAGCGCATAGAGAAAACCGGAGCAGACCGCTGCGACGTCAAAGGCCACGCCGCCGTTGCAGCCCAATTCATTTTGGACAATTGTCGCAGTGGCAGGAAAAGTCTGGTCCGGGGTGGCGGTCGCAACAACGATCAGGTCAATATCCGCGGACGTCATGCCTGCCGCATCAAGTGCCTGCCGTGCCGATTCGGATGCGAGGCTGGCCGTGGTCTCATCATCCTCGGCGATATGGCGAAAACGAATACCGGTGCGTTCCACGATCCACTCATCCGTGGTATCGACTTTTTGGCTCAGCTGTTCGTTGGAAACCCGGGTTCGAGGCAAAGCTGAACCGGTCCCCTTGATGACCGCACGCCGGGCGGTCTGGACGGTCATTTGGCTGCGGCTTCCGCCACTTCCAGCGGTCCGATTTTGGCAAGATCCTGACTGATACGTTCCAAAATACTGTCCTCCACAAGCCGCGCGGCCA
Organism: Pseudomonadota bacterium; assembly: GCA_039815115.1. Taxonomy (GTDB): domain Bacteria; phylum Pseudomonadota; class Alphaproteobacteria; order Sphingomonadales; family Sphingomonadaceae; genus Parasphingorhabdus. Next base: position 2,381 of record JBCBZY010000260.1, read on the forward strand.
CTTCCACCGCATTAGCTACGCCTTTTTCGTCGGCGCTGCCATGACTTTTCACCACTACCCCATTCAGGCCCAGAAACACGGCGCCATTATGGTTGTTGGGATCGAGATGATTACGCAGCATTTCCGTGGCCGGGCGCGAGATCAGAAATCCGATCTTGGAACGCAGCGAGCTCAGGAAGCTCCGGCGGAGCAGATCGGTTACAAAACGAGCGGTACCTTCGAGAGACTTGAGCGCAATGTTACCGGAAAATCCATCAGTAACGATAACATCAACTTCGCCGGTCGATATTTTGTCCGCCTCGGTAAAGCCCTGAAAATCCATCGCCAGACCATCTGCCTGGTACAGAGCCTGTGCGGCGTTCTGAATGGTACCGGTGCCCTTGGCATCTTCGGTCCCGATGTTGAGAAGTTTGACCAGCGGTTTTTCGAAGTCGTGCATGATCCGGCTATAGGCAGCCCCCATGACCGCAAACTGCACCAGGTTGCGGCTGTCGCATTCGGCGTTGGCACCGAGATCAAGCATCACGACATCGCTGTCTTTCATTGTCGGCAGCAATGCAGCGAGCGCCGGCCGGTCAATGCCCGGCATGGTTCTGAGAGCCAGTTTGGAGATGGCCATCAGCGCGCCGGTATTGCCGGCACTGACCGCGGCACTGACCTCGCCGCTTTTGACGGCGTTGACGGCCATGCCCATTGAGGTTTTCTTGGAGCTGCGCAGCGCCTGACTCGGCTTGGCATCTGCCGAAACAATGTCATCGGTGTGCAGGATTTCCGACGCAGCATTCAGGTTGGGATGGTTTTTCAGCGCTTCCCGGATACGGGTTTCGTCGCCCACGAAGAGAAATTGAAAACCTTCATGGCGGTGGCGCGCCAGAGCGGCTCCCGCCACCATGATTCGCGCGCCTTCATCGCCGCCCATCGCGTCAATTGCGATTCGCGGCCTCATCCCCACAGATTCTTCCCCTTATTCGCGCTGATTATGCGGGCCAAAGCCGGTCGATCAGAGATCGACAGCCAGTATTTCGCGACCGTTATAATAGCCGCAAGCACCACACATATGGTGTGGACGCTTCAATTCGCCGCAATTCGGGCATTCCTGATAGGCTTCGACCTTCAAAGCATCATGGGAACGGCGCATTCCGCGTTTGGACGGCGTGGTTTTTCTTTTAGGGACAGCCATTGCTAAGCCTGCTCTTCAAATTTCAAAATCTTGTGACTGTGTAATAGGCTATATGCCGGTTTCCGGCAAGTCACGCTCTGTTTCCCACAGAGAATCACTCGCCCGGCGGACAGCCAGTTACACGCGAAAGGGCGCGTATAACGATTTTCCTGCCTGTTGCAAGCATTGTGCTTGGTTGTCTGCAGGAATAATGGCACAGAGCCAACAGAACAAAGGGGAGGAAACACATGATTTTGCCAATTACACTCACTATTGCGGGCGCAGCCGCGCTGGTTAACATCTGGCTGATGGTGCGCGTCGGCCAGGTCCGGACGAGCGAGAAAGTCAGTGTCGGCGATGGCGGTAACGAGAAAGTCATCCGCCGGATGCGCGCCCATTCCAATTTTGGCGAAAGTGTGCCGCTGGTACTGATTCTGGTCGCCGTGATCGAATTGGCCAGTTTGCAGGATGGCGAGCAGTCTCCCACCTGGCTGTGGATTGTAGCGGGCCTGTATCTCCTCGGCCGTATCGCCCATGGCATCGGCATGGATGACGGAAAATTCGGCAAGGGCCGGATGATCGGGACCATCATTACGATGCTTACCCTGCTGGGACTGGCCATTTATGCGATTGCGAT
>JBCBZY010000055.1:0-11311 GCA_039815115.1 Pseudomonadota bacterium
CAAAACCTTTTATATAATTGTAAGGAACAGTCCACCGAAACCGGGTGAAACGGACGCAGAAGAGCCATAATTGTAACGATCGCTACCAATTCGTTGCAACAATACAACAACAGATGAGTCAAAACAGGAAATGGTGCCCCTGGCCCGACTCGAACGGGCACTCCTTGCGGAACTCGATTTTGAGTCGAGCGCGTCTACCAATTCCACCACAGGGGCTGATTTTGATGCCGCAGACGGGCATCTCCAAAATCGGGCTCCTGTTAGCGAAGACCTCGGGAGCTTGCAACGGCTTTTACAAAACCAGACTGCCAATCAGATCTGTCACCGGAATGGAGGTTGTCACAAGCCATAATGGAAAAGCTGCAACGGCAAGATAGCCGCCGAAGGGCAATGCTGTGTCTGCATCAACTGATTGCCCTTTCAGCCGGGACAGCAAAATTCCCGACAGTCCGATTAGGCACGCGAACAGGATGACAAGTGGCAATGCTGCCCAGCCGAGCCAGGCACCGATGCCAGCCAGCAGTTTTGCATCCCCCTGCCCCAGACCCTCCTTCTCGCGTGCCAGAAAATAGAGATGCCGGATCGCGGCGAGAGACCCGAAGCCGGCGACGGCTCCGATGACCCGATCGGCTAGCCCGGGTTCGCTGAACATCAAGCCAGCCAGCAACCCGCTCAGGACCAGCAGCAAAGTGAGCCTGTCCGGCAACCAGTGATGCTTCACGTCCAGGGCACCGAGCAACAGCAATTGCCAGCCCAGAAATGCTCCGAGCAAGCCATGCAGGTTCGGCGCCAGGGCCAATGCCAGTGCGCCGATGACCGCTGCCGTGATCTCGATAGCCGGATGTTCCGGCGCAATGCGTTCTCCGCAAGTTCGGCATTTGCCGGACCGGAGCACATAGCTCACCACCGGAACCAGATCGGCCCATCCCAGTTCTGTCTGGCAATGGTCACAACGCGACCGTCCCGACACCACGGACAGTCCCACCGGCCAGCGTACCAAAATGGTTGCCAGAAAGCTGCCGATAACAAGGCCATAAACAGCGCCGGCAACGGGATGGAACAAAAGGGACATGAGATCTCCGGAATAACGGGACGGCCTCCGATTGGCACGGCGGCGGGAGATGATCAATGCAATGATTGATAAGCCCGGATTGAAAAGGCGGATATGTCCGCTTATGTGAACTGCAGAAAAACTCGTCTGCAAGAACTTGCCGCAGACCCTGGAAAAACTGAAAGGCCACGTCATGCTGAATCCGGATCCCGTCGTCATATTGTCCTATGCCCGGACACCCATGGGCGGGATGCTCGGGGCCCTTGGCGATGTCAGCGCGCCGGATCTGGGTGCCGTTGCCGTCAAAGCAGCGGTGGAACGGGCGGGTATCGAAGGATCAGATGTCGAACGCATCTATATGGGCAATGTCCTTTCTGCAGGGCAAGGTCAGGCTCCGGCCCGGCAGGCAGCGATACTCGGTGGCCTCCCCCAGTCAGTCGAAGCGACGACCGTCAACAAGATGTGCGGTTCGGGCATGCAGACAGCGATCATGGGTGCTGAAGCGCTGGCCGCAGGATCGGTCGACATCATTGTGACGGGCGGCATGGAAAGCATGACCAACGCGCCCTATCTGCTCCCCAAAATGCGGGCGGGCGCGCGTCTTGGCCATGCCGAAGTCAAGGACCACATGTTTCTGGATGGCCTGGAAGATGCCTATGAACCCGGTCGGGCGATGGGCAGCTTTGCCGAGGAAACCGCTGGCGAATATCAGCTGACCCGCGAAGCGCAGGATGAATATGCCATTGAGTCCCTGGCGCGCGCGAAATCGGCTGTGGAAGGTGATGCCTTTGACGAGGAAGTCGTTCCGGTTGAAGTCAAGACCCGAAAGGGCAGCGTCACGGTCGACAAGGACGAGCAACCACTCAAGGGGCAACCGGACAAGATCCCGCATCTGCGCCCCGCCTTTGCCAAGGACGGCACGATCACGGCTGCCAACGCGTCTTCCATTTCGGATGGCGCAGCAGCCATGGTCCTTTCACGGGCCAGCGTCGCGAAGGAAAAGGGACTGCAACCGGTCGCCAAAATCGCCGCCCATGCCGCCCACGCCCATGCGCCGGCCAAGTTCACAACCGCTCCGGTGAGCGCGATCAAGAAGGTGCTCGAAAAATCCGGCTCGGGTGTCGAAGATGTCGACCTTTGGGAAGTCAACGAGGCTTTTGCCTGTGTCGCCATGTTTGCCATGCAGGATATCGGCATTACCCGCGACAAGCTCAACGTGAACGGCGGGGCAACAGCGCTGGGCCACCCAATTGGAGCAAGCGGCGCGCGGATTATGGTGACGCTCATGGCGGCGCTGAAAAAACGCGGTCTGAAAAAAGGCGTCGCTGCCCTGTGTATCGGCGGTGGCGAAGCGACGGCGGTCGCGATTGAAATGGCTGACTAGAGCAGCGGCTTATTTGAGCGGCTCGTCGCCCCACATGTCGTCGTAGGAAACATATCCGCGGCGCCCGCGCACGTCGAACAGGCACCATCCGTTTTCGCATTGCGAAATTCGTCCGACCACGCCGGGTTCCACGCGCCAGATGATGCGCGCACCGGCTTCGGGTTTCGATCGCAAGGCGCGCGGTTCTTCTCCGACGATCAATCCGGTTCTGGATGCGGTCAACAGACGTGCATGCATCCATCCCTGTGCGCCGTCATGATCTTCCACCTTTCGCCAGGCCTTGTACCGCGCAAGAATTTTCAGCGGCAGTCGCTCGCGCCGGTAGATCCACATGGTCGGATATTCGGTGCTCGGTCCTGTGCGCATGCGGGCTTCGGGTTCGTCGATGGAGGCCCAGTAAGGCGGTTGCTGTTGCGCGCCGGCCGGGCTCGCCAGCGCGGCGGTCGCGATGGAAGCAAAAAAGACAATCTTACGCATAACTGATCGTTGACCCTTTCCCCAGCCGTCTGTTCCTAAACCGAAAGCCGCGTGGTCTTCAAGCGTCGCCTGCTTGACCTGATGTAAAATTCAGGCATAGCAAAACCCCTATGCCCGACTCTGCCCGCCCAGCGAAACCCCGTGTCATCATCACTCGTGAACTGGCCGATGCCGTTCATGACCGGATGGCGGAACTGTTTGACGTGGTGCCTAATCTCACGGACCGCGAATTCTCCCGCGACGACCTGATTGCCGCGATGGCAGATTGTGACGTGCTGGTCCCGACTGTCACAGATCGCATTGACGCAGAGATGATCGCAGACGCACCGGAGCGCCTCAAGCTGATCGCCAGTTTTGGGGCGGGAGTGGATCATATCGATCTGGCCGCAGCCCGGGAACGCAAAATCATGGTCACCAACACGCCCGGGGTGTTCACCGAAGACACGGCCGACATGACCATGGCGCTGATCCTGTCTGTCCCGCGCCGACTGGCGGAAGGCGAGAAACTTATGCGTTCAGGTGAATGGGAAGGCTGGAAACCCTCTGGCATGCTCGGCCATTGCATCGGCGGAAAGAAACTGGGCATCATCGGAATGGGCCGCATCGGCCAGGCAGTTGCCCGCCGGGCATCAGGATTTGGCATGTCGATCTTCTACCATAATCGTCGGCAGCTTCCGCCTGCGGTCGAGGAATCGCTGAACGCAGAATATGTCGAAAATCTGGATGACCTGCTCTCGGATTGCGACATTATCTCGCTGCATTGCCCGCGGACAGATGAGACAGTCCGGATGATCAACGCGGGCCGCATTGCGATGATGAAGCCGTCCACCTATCTGATCAACACCGCCCGCGGCGACCTGATCGATGAGGATGCCCTTATTGACGCGCTCCAGAAGGAGACGATCAGCGGCGCGGGGCTGGACGTCTATACCCGCGAACCGGCCGTCGACAAACGCCTGCTCGACCTGAAAAATGTTGTCCTCCTTCCGCATATGGGCAGCGCGACTTTTGAAGGCCGCGAAGCCTCCGGCAACCGCGTCATCGCCAATATCCGGGTCTGGGCAGATGGCCACCGGCCGCCTGATCAGGTGCTGGAAGGCTGGATATAGCTGGCGCTGCCGCTTGGCTGTTGAGTCCACACCCGCTCTCGACTAGACCTGCGTTCGATAATGATTCGGCGGCACAGTCGGACGCAATACTGTTATGGTCTCAGGGGTTTTCATGAAATATACGAGCAAGATATGCACCGCACTGTTTGCCGCGTTTGCGGCAGCTGTCCCGGCAATGGCACAAGATGTGATTGATCCCGCGGCAGCTGCCGGAGACACGGGCGATACCGCCTGGATCCTGACAGCGACCGCCCTTGTACTACTCATGACCCTGCCCGGTCTGTCACTCTTTTATGGCGGTTTGGTCCGTTCCAAGAATTTCCTGTCGGTGCTGATCCAGTGCATGGCCATTGCCGGGGTTTGTTCGGTGCTTTGGGTAGTTGTTGGCTATACTTTGGCATTCGGTCCGGTGACCAATGGCATTTTGGGTGGTGGTCTCAACTGGATGATGCTGGAACTGGGCAATGTCCGCGAAGGGCTGAGCATTCCGGAGTCTACGTTTGCCATGTTCCAGATGACATTTGCCGTTATTACTCCCGCCCTGATGGTGGGAGCCTGGGTCGAGCGGGCACGCTTTGGCTGGGTCATCGCCTTTTCGGCGCTCTGGCTTCTGGTCGTCTACGCACCTGTAACGCACTGGGTCTGGGGCGGCGGCTGGCTCAGTGGCCTTGGCGTGCTGGATTTCGCCGGCGGGATTGTTGTCCACACAACCGCAGGCGTATCGGCTTTGGTTGCCGCGATCATGCTCGGCAAGCGCATCGGCTGGCCGAAAACCCTGATGCTCCCGCACAGCCCTGCCCTGACTGTTGCGGGTGCCGGTTTGCTTTGGGTGGGCTGGTTCGGATTTAACGGTGGCTCCGCACTGACGGCAACCGATGATGCATCGGCCGCGATCATCAACACCCATGTCGCGGCTTCTGTAGCTGCGCTGATGTGGATCGTGATCGAGCGGATCAAGGTCGGCAAATCGACAGCTGTCGGCATTGCCACCGGCGCTATTGCAGGTCTCGCAACCATTACCCCAGCGGCTGGTTTTGTCGGTCCTGGTGCCTCAATCATTATCGGTGCAGCGGCCGGCCTAATCTGTTTCTACGCCGTCAGTTTGGTCAAGAACAGCTTCAAGATTGACGACAGTCTCGATGTCTTTGCCGTCCACGGCGTCGGCGGGATCCTCGGCAGTCTGCTGCTGGCGCTGTTTATCGCCGACGGCTTCGGCGGCGTGGGTTATCCCGAAGGCATGGATTTTGGCGGGCAGTTTGTTGCGCAGCTTATCGGTGTCGGTGTTGTGGCCATCTGGTCTGCAATCGCAACGTTCATCATCGGTTTCGGCATCTCCTTCATCATTCCGATGCGGGTCAGCGAGGATGACGAGCGCGACGGACTGGATATTTCGAGCCACGGCGAGCGCGCCTGGGACCTTGACTGAACTTCCGACCCAGTCCGTTAGCTGGAAAAGGCTTTCCAGCCGACATAGGCCAGAAACGGCAGTCCGGCAGCATCAACCAGCGCGATGGTTTTCAGCGATGGCTGCTGCCCGTAGGCAAAGTAAATGATCAGAAAACTGATCATCGACAGCGCGGTGAGCAGGACAGCCAGCTTGCGGACGCCCGGATCAAAAGCCGCCCAGACGCAGGCAAGGACAACAAGACCGAACAGCGCCGCGCGGTGATGCAACAACGCAAAGCCAGGATCATCCCGCGCAACGCCATAGAGATTTGCCAGCAAAGCGGGACGAAAGAACGCGACGAAAGGCGGCAGATGAACAAATACACCAAGAACGAGCCATGAAATCCGCTCGGCCATCTCCTGTTCTCCCCTAATTACAAATGCATATGCAGGAACTGGTTGAAGTCCGTCGCCCGATAGCCTCCAAATGCCGGTCCGTTTTGAAAGCCCCGCTTGCGATACATCTGCAAGGCAGGTTCAAATTCCGCTCCGGAACCGGTTTCCAGACTCAACCGGCGATATCCCCTGCTCCGGGCTTCGGCAATTATCTGCTCGAGAATTGACAGACCAACCCCTTTGCGCAGGTGCCGCGAGTCGGTTCGCATCGACTTGATTTCGCCGTGGTCGTCCGCCAGTTGCTTGAGCGCTCCTACGCCCAGAACTTCAACCCCCTCCCGGCAGGTCCAGACTGTAACATCCGCCGATTGCAACTCCGAAATGTCGAGGGCATAGACACTTTCTGGAGGCGAATTGTCCCGCATTCCTTGCAAATGTGCGGCCAGCAAGGACCTGACCGCATCGCCCGACAAATCATCTATCTGCACGTCCACCGTTAATCCCCGTCATGTTTTTCACATATCGGGTCAAATATTAGGGGATCCGGGGGTTTTCGCAACTGCCTGTTGCGCGGGCCAAATCAGCGAGCCAGGGTCAGACGCCGCAATATCTCGGGATCGAGAGCTTCCTTGAACCGGCAACCGGCCTGTTTCACCTTGTGCCAGACAACAACCGCAGTCACCGGATCGGCCGATTCCACGTTCAGCCGGATTTCCTCGCCTTCTTTGAACACCGCATCCGCTTCCAGTCGGCATCCGTAGACGGAAATATCAACAAGATCGGCATTGATATCGCTGTTGCTGGATCGGCGGAAAGAGGCACGGCGGATTTTCACGCTGTGACGTGCGACCGACCTGCGATTTAACGCCGCCGGTTCAACCTTTCTGTATCGCGTGGATTTCAACGCCATTGCGTGCCCCAACATCCCTTTTCGCGCCCCTCACAAGAGATAAACCAAAATGGGTACCGAGAAGTTAACGGCAGCAAAAAAATCAGTCACCAGTCAGGATGCGGTCCACCAGCTGCTTGACAGTGGGGACAAAGCCATTGGAATAAAATGGATCTTTCCCGAAATTATAGGCGCCATGTCCGGCGAACATCAGGTGCTCTTCCACCGGTGAACCATGGACAATTTCCTGCAGGCTCTTCTGGATACAGAAACTCCGAGGATCGGCGAGCCGCCCGGTGCTGTTGTTGTCCGTATCTTTCCAGGAGGAGAAACCGCAATGCGACAGGCAGCCCATGCAATCTGCCTGGTCCTTGCGGATCATCTTCGCCTCTTCCGGCGTCGTAAAAACGATCGTGTTATCCGGCGTTTTCAGAGCCATGGTGAAGCCCAGCCCATCCCATTCCCGCGCCCGCAGAAGGTCGTTGCGAGTGACCCAGAAATTCTTGCCTTTTACTCCGACGTCAAGCTGGTGCGTATGCTCCCCGGCTTTTTCTGTGGAATAGGGAATCTGCCGTTCGGAGCGCGCTTCCAGACTGCGAAGAAATTCATTGCGGACAGCAGAGGAATAAAATCCGGTCGGCGAGAATTTGTGTAGCAACACGTCGCCTTCCCTGATTTTCGTCAGCTCGCCTTTCCAGCTCTCCGGAATCGGGCTTTCCCTTGTGAGCAAGGGCCGGGTTCCGAACTGGAAAGCGATCTGCCCCAGTTCTTCATTCTCGATCCAGTGATCCCAGTCCTTCAGCGCCCAAACGCCGCCGGCCATGATGATCGGAACGCTGTCCGCAATTCCTTCGTTGCGCATGACTTCCCGCAACGCCTTGACCCGGGGATAGGGATCCTCGGGACTGCGCGGATCTTCGGCGTTGGACAGGCCGTTATGCCCGCCCGCCAGCCAGGGATCTTCATAGACCACGGCTGCCATCAGGTCAGACACCTTGTGATAGGCCCGCTTCCAGAGCGCACGGAACGCGCGGGCCGAGCTGATGATCGGCAGATAGTTTACGCCATATTGCTGGGCAATTTCCGACAGCTTGTAGGGCATGCCTGCGCCGCAGGTTACGCCAGCCACCATGCCTTTGGTCTGCTCCAGAACACCGTGCAGAACGCGTTGCGCTCCGCCCATTTCCCAGAGGACATTGATGTTGATGGCACCCTTGCCATTGGATATCTCAAAAGCGCGTTTGACTTGCGTCACCGCTCCGTCAATCGCATATTGCACCAGCTCTTCATGCCGGTCACCGCGGGTTTTTCCGCTGTATATCTGCGGAATGACGTTGCCGTCTTCATCATAGCTGTCTGCGTTGACAGCTGAGACCGTACCTATCCCCCCGGCGGCTGCCCAGGCACCCGAACTTGCATGATTAGTGGCTGCGACACCTTTTCCACCCTCGATCAATGGCCAAACTTCTTGGCCATTATACTGGATGGGCTTTACCCCTTTGAACAATATCTTCTCCTGTATTCCCCGACTGCCGATATAGACAGTGCCTCCTCAAAATGCTCGCAAAAACGCCCTGTGGCCGAAAAAGAGTTGGGCCTGTCAGATTTTTGGTCCGAACTGTTTGCGGCCCAGAGCGTGACCGTAAAGCAGCGCATAGCGAGCCAACATCTTGCTTTCATTATATTCAGCCTGCGCCTTCATCTGGTTCTGCATCCCGGTATCCTCGCGCAACTGCTGATGTTGTACCAGAGTGGTCAGCGCTTCCGTAAATTCCAACTCCCGGTCAACCGGCTTGATAAAGCCGCTATTGGCTTGTGATACCATGGTCCGGATGTCCCCAACATCTGTGGCAACCACCGGGCACCCCGCGGCCATCGCCTCAATCAGAGATATCGGGAATTGCTCGCTGTCAGATGACAGGGCAAAAATGTCAAACAGACCCACATATCGCGCCGGGTCAGCCAGAAATCCGGGCATCAGCAACCGGTCTTCCATATTGCATCGCTTCGCTTCCGCCAGAATGCGATCTTTCTCCGGCCCCTCGCCCACAATGACCAGACGAACATTGTCGCCCGCGGCGGCACAGGCACGGACGAGACGGGGCAGGTTCTTGATCGCACGCAGTCCAGCGAGCGTACCGACCACAATCTCGTCCTTGCCCTTGCGAAATCCGGGCAACGCCCCGCGCTGCGGCTTCTTCTGGAATCGCTTCACATCAATCCCGTTGGGGATTCGCTGGATTTTCTGCTCCGGCTGTTTCCAGACATCACGCGCGATGCGCTGGAGGCTTTCCGACGGCACGACTATGGCCTGGCTGCCGCCTAGCGCCAGTTTGCGGAACCAGTTGCGTTTCCAGCTGAGTTTTTTCTGCTCGCTCTCGTTAAATCCGTCTTCATGGTGAATCAGCGGCGGCAGGCCTTCGACCCGTGAAAACAGGGTTCTTGCCATCACCCCGTCCATCGCACCCCAGTTATAGGACAGGATCAGATCAAAATTCCGGAAGTAGGCGATGAGATCCCGATATCGCCCCAGTGACGGCTTGCCGGTCAGGGAAGGCGCATCCTCCGGAAAGTCGACTTTGATCGACTTTTCTATCTGATCCCGCGCGCTCAGGTTTTGCGGCTCCGCTGACAGAATGACATGTTCGGCCTGCTTGCCGAAATGATTCATCAGACGTACCGCGCGGGCTTCTTTCCCGCCGAGATCAAACGTGCTGTGCAGGTGCAGTATTTTCGCTGGTTTCATGGATGGTCGAGCGGACATTTTGTGATCGGAAATTCAGTCGATGCGTTGAAGCATGCCAGCGATGGCGTCAAGGGCAGCCGGTTCTTCCAGAGTTGGCGCGTGGCCCGCTCGAGGGACGGTTGCCAGCTCGCCCTGATCGAGCAGGCCGAGCATCCTGTTTGCGGTCGCCTCGGCAAACAGGTCGGACAATTCCCCCCGGATGATCAGCGTAGGGATGTTCTTCATGGCTGTCATCGCGTCCCATAGCGCCTTGCTGCCATCTCCCTGGGAATTGAACGGTTCGGAAATCTTCATGTCATAGTCGAGCTTGATCCGGCCCGAACTGTTCATCCGGTAAACTTTCCTGGCGAAATCGATCCAGTCCTGCAGTTCGAAATCCGGAAAGATGTCTCCGCTGGTCGCCGCAAGGTCCCGGCCGGCATGAGCCCAGGTTTCAAAGCTGCGCCCCTGCCCGACATAGTCGCCAATTCTTTTTAGCCCCGCCGGATCCAGTTCGGGACCAATGTCGTTGAGCAAGACCCCGCCAACACGGTCGGCGTGCTTTCTGGCCAGCAGCATGGTCACGATCCCGCCCAGCGAAGTACCGAAAAAAACCGCCTTCGGTATGGCCTGTTTCTCCATTAGCCCGACAATGTCGGCGACATAGCTTTTCGCGTTATATGTCGAGCTGTCCTTGGCATATTCGCTCTCACCGCGTCCCCGCAGGTCCACCATGATTGTCCGGCGCGCTTCGTGTCCCGGCTTCTGCCCGAGCAAGGCAGGTAGATTGGCAAAGTCACGGGCATTACGTGTCAGTCCGGGAATGCAGATTACCGGCAGCCGGTCGGAAGCACCCGAATAGTCCCGGAAATGCAGCTTCAATCCGTCCTTTGATTCCCAGCTCCCGTCCTCATATGAATGCTGTCCGCTCATATGTCTAAGCCCCTTCCCCTAATGGCTTGCCGTTCCGGTCTTTAACCTGCACAGATAGCCAATGCCACACAAACCACAAGCCGAACCGGTCAAAGTTCCGTACCGGGCAGATGTCCAGATCACCTCGCTGGGAGCCAAAATCGGCGACCCGGTTGAGGCAGCGGCGTTTCCGGCACACAAATTGCGCTTCCGGAATGAACGCTGGGATGCATCTGTTGGCCTGGAAAGTTTGACGGACGAGCAGTGGATCGACCATTTCGGCAAATTCCAGCCGCTACCCGAAAATCTCGACCCGCCTTTGGCCTTGCGCTATCACGGGCACCAGTTTCGCAACTACAATCCTGAAATCGGCGATGGCCGCGGGTTCCTCTTTGCGCAACTGCGCGATGCCGAGGGCCGGTTGATGGATCTTGGCACCAAAGGTTCCGGCACCACGCCCTGGAGCCGGACGGGCGATGGACGGCTGACCCTCAAAGGCGGTGTCCGGGAAATTCTGGCTACCGAGATGCTGGAGGCGCTTGGTGTCAGCACGTCCAAGACCTTCTCGCTAGTGGAAACCGGCGAGCAATTGTGGCGCGATGATGAACCCTCTCCGACCCGATCCGCCGTCATGACGCGGCTCAGCCACAGTCACATTCGATACGGGACGTTTCAGCGGATTGCATTCGAACGCAACGAAGAAATGATGCACGAACTGGTGGAATATTGTCTGGCGCATTTTTACGGCGGCCGCAAAACCGACAATCCGGCGGAGGAACTCTTTTCCCACGCTGCAGATAGTGCCGCCAAACTGGTCGCGGGCTATATGACCGCAGGCTTTGTCCACGGCGTGCTCAACACCGACAATATCAACATCACCGGCGAAAGCTTCGATTATGGACCATGGCGTTTCATGCCGCACTGGGAACCGGGGTTTACCGCAGCCTATTTTGATCAGGAAGGGCTTTATTGCTTTGCCCGG
>JBCBZY010000376.1:0-2418 GCA_039815115.1 Pseudomonadota bacterium
ATCGCGCAGCACGCTGTCATGGAAAATGACATAGGGCGGCACGCCCTGGTCCTTTGCCAGCGCCGTCCGTTTCGCGCGCAGGGCATCGAATAGCGGATCGCCGACCGGGTTGGGAGAAGCATTGCTGCCGCGCCGCTTGCGCCGTTCCCGCTTTGGCGGCTCGACAATCGCAACTTCTTCCTGCCCCTTGAGAATGGCCTTGGCCTCGGGGCCGAACATCAATCCGCCATATTCGGTGTTGCGCAGCGCATCCCGGAGAAGGAGTGAACGGGACAGCGGCTTGATCAGAGGCGCTTCCTCCGCGCCCACAATGTTGAACACCGACAATTTGTCATGGCCGCGTGACAGGATCTTATCCTCCTCCCGCCCGGTCAGCACCGCTTCCAGATGCGCTACGCCGAAACTCTGACCGGTCCGATAAACGGCGGACAGAAATTTCTGCGCCAGTTCGGTCACGTCCAGGGTTGCCGGTGCGTTCAGACAATTGTCGCAATTTCCACATGTTGCGGGAGGTTCTTCGCCAAAATGCCTGAGCAGGAGGGCGCGGCGGCATCCTGCCGCTTCAACCAGTCCGCCGAGCGCCGCCAGCCGGGTGCGTTCGCCATCGAGCCGCTTGTCATCGACTTCGGCCAGCCGTTGCCGCGCGCGGACGAAATCCTCCGCGCCCCAGAACATATGCGCCTCGGCCGGGTCGCCATCACGTCCGGCACGTCCGGTTTCCTGATAATAGGCCTCGATCGACTTGGGCAGGCCGGCATGGGCAACAAAGCGCACATCAGGCTTGTCGATCCCCATTCCGAACGCGATGGTCGCGACCATCACCATGTCTTCGGACGCGACAAATTCCGCCTGATTGCGCTGGCGGACTTCGGGCGGCAGTCCGGCATGATAGGCGCGGGCGCTGCGACCGGTTTGCGCAATCCGGTCAGCCAGTTTTTCCGTCGCATTGCGGGTTTGCGCATAGATGATCCCGGGACCGGGAATGCGATCGATCAGATCAGTAATCTGCCTGGTCAGACCCTTGCGCGGCGAGATGCCATAGCGGATATTCGGCCGGTCAAATCCGGCAATGATCAGGCCGTCATTCTCGATGCCCAGCTGGATCAATATGTCTTCACGCGTATGGGCATCCGCGGTCGCAGTCAGGGCGAGGCGCGGCACATCCGGGAAATGATCGAGCAACGGCCGGAGCAGGCGATAGTCGGGCCGGAAATCATGCCCCCATTCGGACACGCAATGCGCTTCGTCTATGGCGAAGAGTGAAATCGGGGTCTGTTCCAGCAGCTCGCGAAAATGCTGACCCGATGCGCGTTCGGGTGCTGCGTAAAGCAGGTCCAGCTCCCCCGCGCGCAGGCGGAGCATGGTCTCGGCGCGGTTGTCATCTGCTGATGTCAGCGTGGCAGCCCGGATGCCGACTGCTTCGGCGCTGCGCAGCTGGTCATGCATCAAGGCAATAAGCGGGGAAATGACCACCACGGTTCCGCTGCGGGCGGCAGCGGGCAGCTGATAGCAGAGCGATTTGCCCGCCCCGGTGGGCATCACCGCGAGCGTATTCTGCCGCGCCATGACCCGGTCCAGGACCTGCTCCTGGACACCCCGAAACGCGCTGAACCCGAATGTGGATTTGAGCAGCGGGAGAAGTTCGTGGGTCATCATGCCTGTCTAGCCGGGCGAATCAGCGAGCGAAACCGCAAATGCCGGTTATGACCGTTTTGGCTCAAAATTCGAAATCCGGCAAAGTCCCGAATGCAATTTCCAGCGCGTCGCTCCAGCCTTTCGAAACCTTCTGAAAATAGGGATCGTCACGTTCAAAGCGGCGCTGATCGGTGATCCGGAAGCTGTCCGTGGCATAGGCTTGCAGGTCGATTGGCAGATCGACACCGGCATTGGCGCGGATCGTGGAATCGAAGGATACGCAGAGCAGCTTGGTAGCCTGTTCAAAGCTCATGTCCGGTTTCAGCGCGCGGACCAGAATCGGCCGGCCATATTTGGCCTCTCCGATCTGAAAAAACGGATTGTCGTCGCTGGCCTCGATGAAATTGCCTTCCGGATAGACGAGGAAAAGCCGGGGTTCCATGCCCTTGATCTGGCCGCCGACGATCAGGGTTGCACCGAAGACCGATTCGGATGCTGGTCCGGCAGCTTCATGCGCTTCGACAATCTCGTGCAAAGTGTCGCCGATGATGGTGGCCACTTGAAACATCGTAGGCGCCGTCAATATGGAGGGATTGCGGTCCTCCGGGGCCTTGGTGCGCTCATCCAGCTGACTGACGACGGTCTGGGTTGTGGCGAGATTGCCGGCGGTCATCAACGTGATCACTCGATCTCCTTCGATTTCCCAACTGTGCATTTTCTTCACTTGGGAAATATCCGGCGAGCCTCGCCGACGAGTGGGAGCGCAAGAACGCCGTGCACGCC
>JBCBZY010000216.1:0-5015 GCA_039815115.1 Pseudomonadota bacterium
CCAAATATCCTGCCGCCATGCGAGTCCTGTCCGGCCCGCCGCGGGCCGCTCTGGCCAATTACTGTCATGCCATCGCCAAAGATGTGGCGAGATACAATGTCACCATCAATTCAGTTTTGCCCGGGATGCATCACACACCGGGTATTGAGGAAGTCTTTGGACCTCGTGCCGCGGCCAAGGATCGCAGCTACGACGAGGAAGTCGCCGCTTTTGTCAAAGCGATCCGTATTCCGGCCGGTCGTTTTGGAGAAGCGGATGATCTGGGCGCACTGGTGGCCATTTTCTGCAGCGACATGGCCAATTATGTGACCGGCCAATCGCTCGTCGTCGATGGCGGGATCGGAACGTCGACATTCTAGGTTTTTGTGCCGGGACAGCCAGCGAAACAATCGCAAGCAGACGCAATGAGCAGCGGCCTGCCCGGCGAAACCTGTCTGAATTTTGAAAAAAACTGGAGCGGGCGAAGAGATTCGAACTCTCGACCCCAACCTTGGCAAGGTTGTGCTCTACCCCTGAGCTACGCCCGCTCGGCGGCTGTGACATGGGAATCGTCATCAGCAGGTGAGGCGCGCGGTTAGCATGGGTTATACACCCCGGCAAGCCCCATTTTCATATCTCTGGCATCTAAAAGTAAAAATAAGCTTGGCATTGCCACGCCCGTCCCCACATAAAGTCCTGAGACAAGGGCAAACAGGGTGCGATTCCCCGATATGGGCGGAATTTTGCGCCGATGTTTACAGGAGCAGAAAGTGGCGACAGCAGGACTTACCGTAGATGAACAGAAGGCGGTTGAAGATTTTCAGCAGAGCGTTGTTGCGCCCAGCATGGACAAGCTCGTCATTCTGGATTTCTGGGCGGAATGGTGCGGTCCCTGCAAGGCGTTGACGCCCATTCTGGAGAAGGTTGCCACGGCTTATGCAGACAAGGGCGTCATGCTGGCCAAGGTCAATGTTGACGAGAACCGGTTCATCGCCTCACAATTCCAGGTCCAGTCGATTCCTACCGTTTATGCGATATTCCAGGGCAAGCCTGTAGCAGACCTGACCAGTGCACGAACCGAAAGCCAGCTTTCCGGCGCGCTGGATCAGTTGCTGGAAAAACTGCCCGTCGGCGAAGGTGGCGGTGAACAGCCTCCGCAGGATGTCGCGCCATTGCTTGCCATGGGTGAAGAAGTGCTCGCCGAAGGCGATGCGGAGCGCGCGGCCGGCATATTCGCACAAATTGCCGACATGGCACCGGATAATGTCGAAGCTGTGGGCGGTCTGATCCGCGCGATGGTTGCGGCGGGTCACAACGACAAAGCCGAAGAAATGCTGGGCCAGCTGCCGGACGAACTGGCGAAAGATCCGGCAATCGAGCGCGCACGTTCGACATTGCAGCTTGCCAAAGACAAACCGGATGACAGCGAGTTTGAGAGCCTGAAGGCCGCGGTTGAAGCAGACCCCAAAGATCATCAGGCGCGGCTGGACCTCGCCAGCGCTCAGATTGCGTCCGGTGATCATGATGGGGCGGCCGACAATCTGCTCGCAATCATCGCGGCAGACAAGGAATGGAATGACGGCGCTGCGAGGGAAAAACTGCTATCGCTGTTCGAAATGATCGGACTGGAAGACGAGTGGGTCGCCAATACACGGCGCAAGCTGTCTGCAGTTCTGTTCGGATAGACATGTCAGAAGGCAAACGCATCTCGATTTTCCCTCTCGCCGGAGCATTGCTGTTCCCGGGCATGCATCTCCCGCTGCATATTTTTGAGGAACGCTACAAGGCGCTGATCAACGACGCGATGGCGCGGGACCGGCAGATTGGCATGATCCAGCCAAAGACAACGGGCGATGTGCCGGACCTGTTCAGTGTCGGCTGTCTGGGCAAGATTATCGACATTGAAGCCATGGACGACGGCCGTTTCAATGTCGTCCTAGAGGGGGTTGCCCGGTTCCGGGTGCTCGAAGAACTGGATGCGACCACAGCATTTCGCCAGGTCCGTGCCGAAGTCGAGGAGAATCTGGAAGTTGACGAGGTGCTGGCGAGCGCAGAGCGCGCTGCGCTGGAAATCGAGTCGCGGAAATTTGCCGATCTGCAGGGGTATCAGGTGGACTGGGACTCGATTGGCCGGCTTGACGACAATTCCTTCGTCAACGGTATCGCCCAGATCGCCCCCTTTGACGCGGCCTCCAAACAGGCCCTGCTGGAGGTCGATGGTTTGTCGAACCGGTCCGAGCTGATCATTCAGCTACTGCAATTTTTCGGGCGCCAGGATGGCGATGAAGGTCGTGTGACGCTGCAGTGACCGACGAAACAGCCACGGTCGATCCCCGAATTCTGGACATCCTGGTTTGCCCGGTGACCCGCAGCAAGCTGATCTATGATGAAGCGGCGCAGGAACTGGTCTCCGAAGCCGCGGGCGTGGCCTACCCCATCCGCGACGGTGTCCCGGTCATGCTGATCGACGAGGCGCGCAAGCTCTAGAAACTGCCTTTCAGTCCATCGACAACGAACTGCACGGCGAGCGCGCCTAGCAAAACACCAAGAACCCGGGTAATCACTTGTTCCACCTTGTGTCCCAGCACCCGCATCAACGGTCCGGCGAGCAGCAATCCTGCGAGGGTCAAAAGCAGCACCAGCCCCATGGCACCCATAATCACCAGGCTACTTTCCAGACCCTCGTTTTGCGACATCAGCAGCATGAGAGCCGCAATGGAACCCGGGCCTGCAATCATCGGCATTGCCATCGGGAATATCGACACATCCTCGATCTCGGGCTGGTCAATAATATCCTGTGCCCGGCCCTCGCGGCGCTGGGTGCGTTTTTCGAATACCATCTCCAGCGCAATAATGAACAGCATGATCCCGCCAGCGATGCGGAAGGCATCGAGGCTGATCCCCAGGGCGCCGAGCAGCTGCTCACCAAAAGCCGCGAATATGGCAAGGATGATCGCCGCCACGATGATGGCGCGAAACGCCATGATCCGGCGATCTCGCGGCGGTGCATCTCCGGTCAGGCTGGCATAGATCGGCGCGCAGCCTGGCGGGTCAATCACCACGAAAAAGGTGATAAAAGCGGAAATGAAAAGCTCGATCATTGCTGCGGAATGCCAAAGTCTTCGTCAATCACCCGGCGATAGGCCTCGCCGTTCCACATTATCACCGTCAATGCCCGCTTGCCGTCGGCCGCTTGTGTGGCGGACCACTGGAAGCTGTTATCGAGTGACCGACCGCTGACTTTTTTGCCGTTTTCCGGAGCCGGGATATTTGGCGGGATGGGACCACCGCCACAGGCCGCCACTTCGGTTTCCACGAAATCGGGTTCAGCGAGCGGACTCTCGACCGGAACGCCATGGTCAAACACCCATTTCCACTCGTCGTCCTTGCCGCGCAGGCGCCGTTCCTGCGCATCCTGTTTTTCCCAGATGGTGACAAATGAACCGGTGCTGCCGCTGGCCGCTTGCCAGGCGCCGGTTGCGACACCCATGGTCCCATCGCAGGACATGTGAATCTTGTGTGGCTGCCAGTCCACGGCCTGCGCTGGATCTGCCTTGCCCTTCAGCCAGACCTGCGCGCTGGAGAGGTCCGGAACAAACATTACGGCATCGGCGGTCGCAGTTTCGCGAAAGGCCGTCCACTGGCCTTCTTCTCTGGCGAGGCGTGCAAAAGACAGCTCGGCCTTCACGAGAGCGCTGGGATTGGCCACCGGCTTGCCCGCAGCACGCAAAAAGCGTTCGCGTTCCGAAGGTGATCCTCCGCCACCGGCGCAACCGGCGAGCAACAATGACATGGCAAAAGCAGCGGCCAGTTTTTTCATCAGCCTAGATTCCTTCAGGTTCTGCCAGACCCGCTCTTCGTGAAGCCGCGACCAGCGTATTTCGCAGAAGAACCGCTATCGTCATCGGTCCGACACCACCGGGTACCGGGGTGATCGCCCGTACATGCCCCATGGCTTCAGATGTTGCAACATCACCGACGAGCCGGCCGCGTTCCTTGCCCGGTTCGGGCGCCAGGCGGTTTATCCCGACATCGATGACAACGGCACCCTCTTTCAGCCAATCGCCCTTGACAATTTCAGCCCTACCCACGGCTGCGACGACGATATCCGCCCCGCGCACAACGTGTGGCAGATCCCGCGTTCGGCTGTGCGCCATGGTGACGGTGCAATTTTCCGCGAGTAGCAATTGCGCCATCGGTTTTCCGACCAGTATCGAACGGCCGACGACAACGGCATTGAGGCCAGAAAGATCGCCCAGCTGGTCCTTAAGCAGCATCAGACTGCCCAGAGGGGTACAAGGCGTTAGCGCCTCTTCTCCATTGGCAAGACGACCGGCATTGATCACGTGCAGGCCATCGACATCCTTGTCCGGATCGATCGCCATCACGACCGCCTTCTCGTCCAGATCACCAGGCAATGGCAGTTGCACCAAAATGCCATCCACGCTGTCATCCGCATTGAGCGACCGGACCAGCGCGATCAGATCTTCCTGGGATGTATCCGCCGGAAGCCGGTGTTCGAAGCTTTCCATGCCAGCGGCAATTGTCGCCTTGTGCTTCGAAGCCACATAGACCTGGCTCGCGGGATCCTCTCCCACCAGCACCACGGCAAGGCCCGGTGCCCTGCCCGTCTGCTCCTGAAATTTGGGTGCGGCCTGCCTTATGCGCTCGCGCAATTCGGCAGCAAATGCTTTCCCGTCAATTAGCCGGGCACCCGCTGCCACTCCCCCGTCACCCATCGTCAGGTCAAAAGCGCCATGGCGATCGGCGGCAAAATGGCGTCCTGCAGGATTATGATACCGATAATGACCACCATCGGTGTGAGGTCAATTGATCCAAAGTCCGGCATGATCTTGCGGATCGGATTATATATCGGCGCCGTCAGCGCATCCAGTGTTGTCCAGATCGCGCGCGCAATGTCATTCTGCAGGTTGATGACATTGAATGCCAGCAGCCAGCTCATGATCGCCTGCACGATGATGATGGTCAGCGCCACCTGCAGTAAAATACCGATAATCTGAAAAATCGCGAAACCC
>JBCBZY010000278.1:0-3930 GCA_039815115.1 Pseudomonadota bacterium
CCCAATGATTTGCCGGTAATCCGCCGGACAACCTCGCCGACCAGATATCCCTGGGTGATGGCATGATAGCCGGGCGTTGTCCCTGGTTCCCACCACGGTTCCTGTGCGGCGAGCAGGGATGTCGCCTTCTCCCAGTCATACAGATCCTCGGTCGTAAGTGGCTCTTCCCAGCCCGACAGGCCGGATGCATGGCTCATCAGATGCGCAACAGTGATCGCATCTTTCCCGCCCTGGGCAAATTCCGGCCAGTAATGTGCGACCGGCTTGTCAAAATCCAGTTCACCGCGGTCAGCGATCAGCAGCGCGGTGAGTGCGGTCATCGTCTTGGTCGTCGAATAGACATTGACGATCGTGTCGCGTTCCCAGGGGCGCGTCTTTTCTTCATCGGCCCAGCCGCCCCATAAATCGACGACAGTTTCGCCCTCGATCGTAGCGGTGAAAGACAGCCCGACATCCTCGCCGCTGGCAATGCTTGCAGCCATCAGATTGCGGACGGCGGCAAAGCGGTCCTGTGCTTCGCCATGAATGATCGTATCGGTCATGCGTTACCCTTCGAAAAATGTGAGGGTAACGCTAGCATGCCGCATCGCGGATGCAATCGCCAAAAGCGCTGTTGTCAGGCCGCAGCGATTTTGACCGGGATCGCGCTCTGCACAGCCTGCCCGGTGATCGGGTCGAGATGATCATCATCGACAATCAGGCGGTTGGTCGAGCCGCCCTTGGTCATGACATCGTCCTTGCCCGCGTCGGAATCGCCGAAAGCATGGCTCATCGAAATGACACCGGGGCGTACTTTTTCGTCGGCTTTCGCCAGTCCGAAGATCGAGGCTGTCGGGGAACTGATCTCAATGATCGCGCCATCCTCGATCCCGGCATTCGCCAGATCATCCGGATTGAAAAAGGCCGGATTGGTCGGCATTTTTTCCACCAGTTTCGGGAAGGTATGGCCATTGCTGTTGTAGCGATGCTTCGAACGGCGCGAGATCAGGCGGAAGTCAAAGCCAGACTTGGCCGGGTCGTTATCGGCATATCTGAGAAGGTCCTGTGGCATTGCTCCGGCATTGAGATCGAATTTTTCACTGGCATCCGGATCCGCCGGTCCCACCACCGGATGGCGATCTTCATAGGTGATCGCTGCACCCTTGCGCTCGAGCGCCGCGGCATCGGCCTTGGCTTCGCTGGGCTTGACCAGCGAGCCTTCGGAGATGAGGTCGAGGACGGTCACCTTGTCCGGGCATTCATCCATCGATACCGAGCCGCCAGGATAGTTCATTTCCACTCCCATATGCTTGGCAAGCCACCACAGCATTTCATATTCATCCATCGTATCACCCGGTGGGGGAACCATGGCCTCGGTATAATGGGCATAGGCTTCTTCCGTGAACGCATCGGAGACGTTGTTGATGTCTTCGCGTTCCAGACACATGCTCGGCGCGAGGATGATATCCGCCCGTTTGGCGCTCGCCGACATCCAGGGGTCCACCTGGATATAAAGCTCGCATTCCTCCAGCGCTCGCCGCACTTTCTGCTGATTGGGGAAGGCGATTTCCGGATTGCCGCCGATGGAAATAAACGCCTTGATCTGGCCTTCGCCGGGGGTGAGAATTTCGTCAGCCAGAACGTTGCAAGGCATTTCCTTGCCCAATACGCCCAGACCGCGAATGCGGGACTTGGCAAAGCCTTCGCCAAAGGTCGGCATTTTCGGGGCGACCTGGGCTTTTTTCGGGCCGCCCATGAGCGGATTGAAGACCATCGGCGCGGAAACCTTTTCGCCTTCCTGATTGAAGCGGGCGCAGAGGATGTTGAGCGATGCCACCAGATATTCGGTCAGCGTGCCATTGCCCGCCATTTCCGGCCCGGTGCCGGTGACAACCCGGCCCTTGTTGGCACCCGCAAACATGCGCGCCGCAGCAACCAGCTGATCCTTGTCTACACCAGCGCGTTTGGCAGCAACATCGGGCGTCATCGGCTTGACCGCTGCCTCCAGCTCCTCAACCCCGTCAACATGCGCGGCAACGAAATTCTGATCATAGAGTTTTTCGGCAAAAATGACGTTGAGCATGCCTGCGAGCAGCGCCGGGTCCTCACCCGGTTTTACCGGCAGATGGATGTCGGCCAGCTTGCCCATTTCGTTGACCCGGGGATCGGCGACAATCAGCTTCAGTCCCCGGTCGAGCGCATCGCGCAGACCGCGCGATGGTGAGGATGTCGGCATGCCGCCGGAATAATGGGAGACGATCGGGTTGTTGCCGACGAACATCGCGACATCGGATTCGGTAAACGCATTACCTCCGCCCATCCACGTCCCATATCGGGCGGTGGTGAACACCTTCGCCGGCTGGTCAACGGTGACGCTGGTATACCAGTTCCGCGTCCCGACGCCTTGCGCAAAGGCATAGGACGTCCCCAGTACCGCGCTGTTCTGAAACGCATTGGTGCCGCAATAGACCGCGACACTGTGCGGCCCATGCTCTTCGACCATTTTCCTCATCGTCTCGCCCGCGAGTTTCAGCGCATCGGCGGTCGCGATATCCTTGAAACTGCCGTCCGGCTGCCGGATCTTGCTGGTGATCATGCGCGTATCGAGATTGTGCATGTCCGGCATCTGCCGGCCCTTGATGCAGGTATAGCCATGAAAGAGATGGTCTTCCTTGTCGCCCTTTACGGACAGGATCTTGTCATCCTCGACTTCGACAACCATCGCGCAACTGGCGTGGCAGAAACGGCAAAAGGTACGTTTGGATTCGACGGCCATATTTTCTCTCCTGATCCGCCGATAATGGCGGTTTTGGCGGATTCGGGCGACTGACAAAAATGTGTGGGACGGCGAAAGGTCTCGTGATCGAAATTGGCCACCGCAATTGGATGAAACATGCTATTCTGCGGAGCGCAGAACGGGAGAGGCGGAAATGACATTAATGCGTGAATTCATAGCGGGCCGCAGCCCGCCGGACCTATACGAAACCTATCTGGCTCAAGGCCTGTTCATGCCCTGGGCGGATGTACTGCTGGACAGACTGGACGCTTCTGGCGCCTGTCTCGACATCGCGTGCGGTACCGGCGTGGTGTCGCGAAAGCTGTCGGACTGGGTCGGCGTGGACTCCGTCAAGGCGATAGATGTTGCACCACCCATGATCGCCAAGGCGAAGGCCTTGCAGCAAGAGCAAGGTCTGGCCGGCAAAGCGGAATTTCTGGAAGCGAGCGCACTGGCGCTGCCATTTGATGATGACAGTTTCGACATGGCGTTCTGTCAGCAGGGCCTGCAGTTTTTTCCGGACAAGGTTCTGGCCCTTTCCGAAGCGCGGCGGGTTCTGAAACCGGGCGGGAAATTGGGCGCTGCCATATGGACCTCGGCACAGGACGGAAACCCGGTTTTCGGGGCGTTCGAAAAGGTGCTGGAACAGCATATCGGTTCCGATGTCCTGCCGCTCGGGCCATTTTCCTTTGGTGATGGCGAGGCGGTCCTTGCGGTGGCGGAGCAGGCCGGTCTCGACGTGCAGTCTTTCGAGAAACAGGAGCTGCTGATCTCATTGCCGCCGGTGCGGGACCTGGTTCTGTTCGATCTTCTGTTTCTGGGCCGCCCGGGACCGGACGGAAGTCTGCAGCCGGTCATCGACCCTGATGATCAGGCTGCCGACGAGCTGATCGAAGCCATCATGCCCCGGGGCGACGCCAGCCAGCAGTAGTCCGCCACGTCCAGCACGCGCCGCGCGCACTGCGCGATCTTCCACGTCGACTGCAGCATGCCCAGCATCGCCTCGCACTCGTTCGTCCCGTTCCGACGCTTCTCACGACTGTCCACCGCCAGCACCACCTCGTACTCCTCCTCGAACAGCCGACCACCCAAGGCGGCGGCGTCGTCGTCGTCGTCATTTCCCGCGTCGGCGTCGTCTTCTTCTTCGTAGCCGCGCTTTCTCCGCGACTCGCCGG
>JBCBZY010000046.1:0-12511 GCA_039815115.1 Pseudomonadota bacterium
CAGCGTACGGATCATGTTCTTCGCCTGCGGACCCGAAAGCAGCTTGGTGAAATATTTGCTTTCCACTTTCAGCGCCGTGTCCATCGGCAGCATCGAACCTTCATAGAGACAGGACAGGATAGCCTTCACCGCCTCATAATTGCCCTTACTCTGTTTCAGCGCCATCGCCGAAGAGCCGAGATAGAGCGGAACCGCGCGCGGATCCATCGAACCGGCACCGCCGGGGAATTTCCAACCCTTCTTGTCCCAGGGAGCGGAGGCCTTCGGATTGGCTTTGACCCATTCTTTCGCCTTGGCGACAACTTCGTCGGCCGGGACGATTTCGTCGATGATATTCTGTGCCTTGGCGGCCTGGGGATTGGTCGGCTGACCCATCATGATCATCATGCCGGCGCCTTGCAGACCTGCAAGACGGGGCAGACGCTGTGTTCCGCCGCCACCGGGCAGCAGGCCAACCTGAACTTCCGGAACGCCGAGCTGAATCTTCGGATTGTCGGCGCAGACGCGATAGTGGCAGGCGAGGGCGAGTTCGAGACCGCCGCCCAGTGCCAGACCGTTGAGCGCACAGGCCACTGGCTTGGCATGGGCAGTACCCTTGAGCAGTTCCTTGGCCGTATGGCCGCCGGTTTCCATCCGGCGCAACATGCCGTTCAGTTCCCATGCGCTTTCAAACGCTTCGGCCATGCTGCTGGCTTCGGAAGCGCCGAGCATGTTGAGATCGGCCCCGGCGAGGAATCCGGACTTCTTGCCGGAGGTGATGACGGCACCCTTGATGTCGTCATTGCTGATCAGCTCTTCGACAAACGCCTTGAAGTCGATGATCAGGGCTTCGTTCCAGACATTCATCGACTGGCCGGGAAGATCGATGGTGACGAGCGCAATGCCGTCGCTGTCGATATCGAGGGAGAAAGTTTCGTAGGTCATTTTTTGTCCTTTCTTGCGCTCCTGCGCCAGAAAATTTTGGGGCAGGAGTCCAGGGTGGAGGTCTCGCCATTTCACCCTGGGCTCCGCATCAGGTGCGGAGCACGTTGCGTTCGGTTAAACTCAGTTCACGCGCTCGATAATCGTGGCGATGCCCATGCCGCCGCCGATGCACAGCGTCGACAAGGCGGTCTGCTTGTTCGAGCGTTCCAGCTCGTCAACCACCGTGCCGAGGATCATCGCGCCGGTTGCGCCGAGCGGATGGCCCATGGCGATCGCGCCGCCATTGACGTTGATCTCGCTATGATCGACTTCCATCGCATCCATGAAGCGCAGGACCACCGCCGCGAAGGCTTCGTTCAGTTCCCACACATCAATGTCGCTCTTGTCCATGCCGGCGCGCGCCAGGGCTTTTTGCGCGGCAAATTCGGGACCGGTCAGCATGATGGTTGGTTCGGACCCGATCGACGCCATGGACACGATCCGTGCCCGCGGCTTGAGATCATATTTCGTGCCCGCTTCTTCGTTGCCGATCAGCACGGCCGCTGCGCCATCGACAATGCCGGAGCTGTTGCCAGCATGGTGGACATGGTTGATCTTCTCGACATCGGGATGCTTGAGGATCGCGACATCGTTGAAGCCTGGCATCTGCTCGCCCATCATCTGGAAGGAGGGGCCAAGCGCACCGAGCGACTGCATGTCGGTTTCGGGGCGCATCAGTTCGTCATGGTCGAGAACGGTCTCGCCAATCACGTCCTTGATCGGCAGGATGGATTTTTCGAACCGCTTTTCTTCCCAGCTTTTCGCTGCGCGCTTCTGGCTTTCGACAGCGTAGGCGTCAACATCGTCGCGGCTATAGCCATATTTGGTGGCGATCAGGTCGGCGGAAATGCCCTGCGGCACAAAATATTCCTGAAAGACCAGGCTGGGGTCGGCCATGCCGCCGAGACCGTCGCTGCCCATCGGCACGCGGCTCATCGATTCGACACCGCCGCCAATGGCGAGATCGGCTTCGCCCGACTTGACCTTGCCGGCTGCAATGTTGACCGCTTCGAGACCCGATCCGCAGAAGCGATTGACCTGGATTGCGGAGGTGGTGTCGGCAAAGCCGGCCTTCAAAGCCGCCATGCGGCTGATGACAGCGCCCTGTTCTCCAACCGGGGAGACACAGCCATAGGCCACATCTTCGACTTCATGCCCGTCCAGTTCGTTGCGATCATTGATCGACCCGAGCACCTGGGCGGCGAGATCAAGAGCGGTAATTTCGTGCAGGCTGCCGTCGCTGCGGCCCTTGCCGCGCGGGCTGCGAACAGCATCGTAGATAAAGGCTTCGGTCATGCGATATTCCTTATATTCATGGAGTCAGGATGATTAACTGCCTGATTAATGTTGCGTTGCAGCACAGTCAAGCAGTTTACGTAAACGTCAACAGCGATTGTCACATGTCTGCCGGCGGCGAATCGCTACCGGCGGGGGACAGGGGGCTTATACGCTATTCGAGGATGCTTTGATATTTCTGGCTGAACACGTCGCGGCCGACAATATAGCGCATGATCTCGCTGCTGCCGGCATAGATCCGGCTCATCCGCGCATCGGTGAAGATCCGGCTGATCTCATATTCCTTCATATAGCCCGCCCCGCCGTGCAGCTGCAGCCCGAGATCGGCCATTTCCCACTCGATTTCACTCCCCAGCATCTTGCCCTTGGCGGCAATATTGGCGTTGAGCCCGCCCTGATTATGCACATCGACGCAGTGATCAACATAGACCTGCAGCATGTCAATTTTGGAATCCATCTCTGCCATTTTGAACTGCGTGTTCTGCATGTCGCTCAGTTTTTTGCCGAACACATCACGTTCCATGACAAATTGACGTGTCACATCAAAGGCACGGCGCGCCGAGGCGGCATAGCCCACCATTGCGATCAGGCGCTCCTCCGCGAGCCCTTCCATCAAATGGATAAAGCCATTGCCCGGCGTTCCGAGCTGATTTTCCTTCGGGATTTTGACATTGTTGAAGAACAGCTCCGCCGTATCCTGCGCATGCAGGCCGATTTTTTCGAGATTCTTGCCGCGCTCAAATCCTTCCATGCCGCGCTCGAGGATCAGCAATACCATGGCATGCTTGTCATCCACGCCGGCAATCTTTGCCGCGACGATAATCACGTCCGCATTAATCCCGTTGGAAATATAGGTTTTGGACCCGTTGAGCTCCCAGTGATCACCCTTGTCGGTGGCGGTGGTTTTCATACCCGACAGGTCGCTTCCGGCGCCGGGTTCCGTCATTGCCACGGCAAGAATGGTTTCTCCGCTGACACATTTTGGCAGGAAGCGTTCGCGCTGTTCCTCATTGCCGATATTCTTGAAATAGGGGCCGACCAGCCGGCTGTGCAGGGTGTTATACCATTCGGCGCAGCCCGCCCGCGTAGTTTCCTCTATGATAATCTGTTCATAGCGGAAATCATTGTCGCCCATGCCGCCATATTTCTCGTCCGGCCAGATCATCAGAAAGCCCTGATCTCCGGCTTTCTTGAATATTTCCCGATCGACAATGCCGGCTTCGCGAAACTCGTCCATTCGCGGCGCGACCTCGTCGGCCAGAAACTTGCGATAGGCATCGCGAAACATATGCTGTTCTTCGGTAAATTTGCGCATGGGGATCGTCCTTGAATTGCGGGTCTTGTCCTGAAAATCTCTGCCTCGGGCGGATAGCCGCCCACCCTTAACCGGTCAATTAAAACATCTGATAGCCCGGGAGTCACGCTGTCCCAAAGGCCATGCCGACCTGGCTTATATCATGACGTCATGATGCGGTGCATCTTGATCATTGCAATTCAAATTGAAGCGCCGCTATGGACTCTTATGGCAGATAGCAAAGACAGACCTTTCATCCTTGGGCTGGGCGGCACCACCAATCCGGCATCGTCGACCGAGCAAGCCCTGGCGATTTCGCTGCAGGTGGCGGCGGATGCCGGAGCGGAAACCGAATTGTTCGGATCGGAGCGTCTGTGTGATCTTCCCCATTATCTGTCGGATCCGGACGGGCTCAACGACACTGGCCGGGCACTGGTGGAATCGGTCCGGCGGGCGGACGGGATATTGCTCGCAAGTCCAGGATATCATGGAACAATTTCTGGTCTCGTTAAAAATGCGGTGGACTATATCGAGGAGACGGCCGGCGATGATCGCGTCTATCTGGACGGTCTTCCGGTCGGACTGATTGTCACCGCCTATGGCTGGCAGGCAACCGGATCCACGCTTGCCGCCATGCGTTCCATCGTCCATGCGCTGCGCGGCTGGCCGACACCACTGGGCGTGGGAATCAACGCCTCGGGCGGCATTTTTCAGGATGGTGTCTG
This sequence comes from Pseudomonadota bacterium, assembly GCA_039815115.1. Taxonomy (GTDB): domain Bacteria; phylum Pseudomonadota; class Alphaproteobacteria; order Sphingomonadales; family Sphingomonadaceae; genus Parasphingorhabdus. The sequence continues at coordinate 4,279 of JBCBZY010000046.1, forward strand.
CGCCGATGAAATGGTGAACGAACAGCTGCACCTTGTCGCCCAGCAAGTGATGCGGGGTTCGTATCGCCGGGAATTTTCCTGATCAGCTCTGGTCTGGCGGCAGATTGCCGTAATAGTCCCGGTACCAGCGCACAAATTTTTCCAGACCTTCCTTGAGCATCACCTTTGGCTGATATCCGGTGAGGGCGTTGAGCCGCGAAACGTCGGCATAGGTTGCGGTCACGTCGCCAGGCTGCATCGGGCGCATGATCTTCTTCGCCTCGACACCCAGGGCAGTTTCCAGCGTTTCAATCATCTCCATCAGGCCAACGGGATGGCTGTCCCCGATATTGAGGATACGGTTCTTATGTGCGCCCGGCGGATTGTCGAGTGCGCCCAATATGCCGTCAACAATATCGTCAATATAGGTGAAGTCCCGAGCCATCTTGCCTTCGCCGAACACCTCGATCGGTTCTCCGGCGAGAATTTTTTTGGTAAAGCCGAAATAGGCCATGTCCGGACGGCCCCAGGGGCCATAGACCGTGAAGAAGCGCAATCCCGTCTGCGGGAATCCATAGAGTTTGGCATAGGACTGGCTCATCAGCTCGCACGACCTCTTGGTGGCAGCATAGAGCGACACCGGATCCATGGCCGGTTCGTCTTCGGTGAAACCTTCTCCGCCCATTGGCCGGTCGCCATAGACGGAGCTGGAGGACGCATAGACCAGATGACGAAAACCTTCGGCATGTCGGCAGGCCTCGAGCAGGGACAAATGACCCTGCAGATTGGACTGCTGATAGGCAAACGGATTGTCGAGACTGTACCGGACCCCTGCCTGAGCGGCGAGGTGGACAATCTGTTGCACCTTGTTGTCGGAGACAATGGCCCGCATCGCCTGATCATCGGCAATGTCGGCTTTTTCGAAGCGAAAGCCCGGCCGCGATTCAAGATCTGTCAACCGGGCGCTCTTCAACCGGGGATCATAATAGTCGTTGAGATTGTCGATCCCGATCACTTGCTCGCCGCGGGACAATAGCGCCTTCGAGACCGCATGGCCGATAAATCCGGCGGCGCCGGTCACGAGTATCGGATGCTGGCTGGTCTGGTTCTCGATCATGTGGGAAGGTTATCCGTTTGACTGTCAGATATGGAAACCGCTTCTAGAGCCATTGTCCGGGCTGCACAAATGCCGGGTTCTGCTGATAGGCGCTTCATGCTTCCGGCCTCGAAAAATGCCCGTAATAAATCGCGAAAAGCTTGCGATAAGCGAATGTGGCGGCGAGCAGGAACAGCCCCACCGCGATGCCCATGGCGACAAGCTCCGGCAGACCAAGACCGGCCATGATATTCTTCAGCGGAATGACCAGGCCGTGCCCGACAAAGGCCGGAAAGGCCAGAATTCCGGTGATGACGAGCAGCCGTATTCCGATCCCGCCCGGGCTGCGCGACGCCCAGAACTGGAATGCCGCGAACAGCAGCAGCACCGCGCCGGCGAAAGCGACGAAGGATAGCGGAGCGCCGGCCTGGTCCATCCAGGATTGACCGGTCAGCGGGACCAGCAATATGCCGGTCACCAGCAGCAACAAACCATATTTGATCGAACGCGCGAGAAGATCGGGCGCTTTTTGATGCGAGCGGATCCACAGCCCCATGGCGAGTCCCATGGCGACTTCGCTCAGCATCAGCGGATAGGAATAGTTGGCCACCAGCATCAGGCGTCCAAGGCTCGCAAATCCGGTTGGTCGCGCATCGGCCAGCAGAGTGGAAAAGCCCCACCATAAGCCCAGCGCCAGAGCGGCGAGTAACAGGGCAAGCGGGATCATGTGCCGGGACAATCTGACAAAGCGCAGCCAAAGCTCGGCCGTGGGCAGCATCAGCAGGTAAAAGAGCAGCACCGTGTAGAACAGGCGTTCGGGCCAAATGGGATCAAAACTGCCATTCAAAGCGATTTCCGCAGCCACGATTGTCGCGTTCAGGGCCACACCAACTGCGAGAATCAACGTGTTGCTGCGCAGTTTTTGTCGCAGTCTCCCAGTGGAATTTTCCAGCATCGCCATGTAGAATAGCCCAAGACCCATGCCGAAGACCATCGCAAAGCCAGGCGTCCCGAGGCGAAAGGGAATGAAAGTCAGCTGATAGGCCAGTTCCCGCAGCGGACCGAGCCGTTCAAAGAAGAACGGTCCCCAGTGCGCAGCGATGACCATCAGAACCAGCACCCCGCGGGTGCTGTTCACCGCGTCGCTGATCTGGGCCATCCGCCCGCGTCCGGCGACGGGGATATTGCCGACTGCTTCATCAGCGCCGGGGTCGGTCAGGACGGCAATCTCGGCGACCGTCCGCCCGTCAAAAATGTGCCCCATCAGGTCCTTGGAGAGACCGGCCTGTTCGGCTTTCAGCATCATGTTGATGGCTGACAGCGAATCCCCGCCGACGTCAAAGAAACTGTCATGGCGTCCGATCCGGTCAACGCCCAGCGCCTCGCTCCAGATCGCGGCAATGCGTTGCTCCGCGGGCGACATGTCGTCCGCCATATCCTCTCGGATGGAATCCACATCATTGTAGACCGGCGTATCGCCGTAAAACTCGGTCAACCGGCGGCGCTGAACTTTCCCGGTGTCGGTGCGCGGCAGCTCCGGAACCGGTACCAGCCGGATATCGGCACTCCCCAGACCCAGATCGGCGCCGGTTTGCATTGCCGCCGTCCGCAGATCTTCAGGTGAAACATCGGGCAGGTAACAGACCATCACCGACCAGCCTCTGAGCGGATCGGGGCGACCGGCGACCGCAAACTGACCGGCCGACAGACCGGCTTTCTCATCCAGCCGCCGTTCGAACAATTCGGCGGGGATCTTGATTCCGCTGACATTCAGCAGATCGTCGGCGCGGCCTTCATAACATAGCATGCCGCCTTGCAGTGCGCCGAGATCATTGGTTTTCAGCCAGCCTTCGCCGTCCACAAGCGGAGTCAGTTTGCCATTCGAGATCGAACCGTCAGCGACATGATTACCCCGGATGCAGATGCAACCGTCCTTGTCGATCCGGACTTCGGCCGAGCCCGTTGGCTGACCCACGCTTTCCAGATGGTCGTCCGGCGCCGCATCAATTGTCAGGAATGTCGTTCGGGAGGCTTCGGTCAATCCGTAATGCTGAACAATCCGGGCGTTGGGGAACAGCTCGCGAACTGCCCGTTTTTCCTCGCCAGACATGTATTGGCTGCCAATCTCCAGCCACTTGAGATTTTGTCCGCCGGTTTGGAACAGATCTGGCTGGCGGATCAGTAAGCGCAACATGGTTGGTACGGCTGACAGCGCGTTCACCTCGCCCGCTTCGAGCATTCGGGCGAATTCATCCGGCCGGAATCCGCTCTCGGGTATCCAGGCCTTGCCTCCGACTGCGGCAATTGCCCGGGCGCGCCCGAGACCGAAGGAAAAGGTCACCGGAACGGCGACATATTCGGCAATGCTGTCATCCAGCTCCATCACTTCGAGCAGACGAATGGTGACGTCGCTCAGCGCCTTGCGGCTGAGCAGGATCGCCTTGGGTTCGCCGGTGGTCCCGGAGGTGAAGCTGATCTGCGCGGGGTCCGGGCTGTCATCCGGTTCCAGTGTTTCCGAGAACCAGCCGCCGGTGATTTCGGTGGAAATGCGGTCGATCGCCGGCCAGCCGATATCGGGCAGATCTTTGCCGGATTCTACCGGCATGACCAGCTGACGTTCCCGCCAGGCGGCAAAAACGGCACGCAAATAGGAAACGGAACTGGATTTGTCGATTGCCAAAATCTTATGGCCAGATGATGCCATATGCTGTTCCGCCCCGATCCGTGTTCCTGCGACAGGGAATCGCCTAACAGTCACGCCAATATCTGTCCACTGGCCGACAGATCCCGGCAGCGGGCTTTCCCCGAATGAAACGCTTTTCAGGCAACGCTTGCAGGTCCGGGCAAATTGCGACTAGGAGTTGCTCACGGGTACGCACGGCGGGAACAGGCAAGTTGCCGGCGCTATGGCGGGGGTGTTGATGGCAGTTCAGGGCAGCAAGATTCAGTCGATCCAGTTCTTGCGCTTTGTCGCCGCAACACTGGTGGTCCTGTTTCATTCCCATCTGGCCATATCGACGCGCCTTTCCCCGGATTCGGCAGTGGATCGAGATCTGTACCTGTTCGGATTCGGAGCAGTTGGTGTCCATATCTTCTTTGTGATCAGCGGCTATATCATGGTGCTGACCAATTCGCGTCCGGACCGACCATTTAGCGCGAAGCAATTCTACAAGAAGCGTTTCGTCCGGATTTATCCGATATATTGGCTGATCGCCGTCCTGTATCTGGTGATCAACCCACTGCTGGGTTTTACCTATGAGCTCACCCCTTATTCACTATTGTCCTCGTTTTTGTTGTTGCCCGATCACGCGCCACTGATCATCGGCCCGGCCTGGACGCTGGCCTACGAAATGTATTTCTATCTGATTTTTGGCCTGGCAATGATTTTCGGTCTTTTGCGCGGCCTGATATTGCTGTCCCTGTTCTTCATCCTGTCAATGGCAACGGGTGTGTTTGCCCGGCCGGAGAATGAGTTTCTGGCGCTCATGACCAACAGCCTGCTTGCCGAATTTCTCGTCGGAGCATGGATTGCATGGGTGACCCTGCGAGTCAGGTTTCCGGCATGGATGGGATATGCGGCGCTTGCCGGATCGGTTCTGCTTTATGCCGGCGGCATAGCGATCGGCTATGAATCGATGCCCAGCGCCATTATCTGGGGCATTCCCAGTGCCCTGCTCATTTTCGGAGCCGTGGTGCTGGAGCGGCATATCCAGCCCGAATTTGTGACCAGGCTGTCACCGCTCGGCGACAGTTCCTATACACTCTATCTCGTGCATATCCTGCTGATAAATGTTCTGATGGCGGCGGCATTGACAATGCAATTGGAAAGTTTGCCGATTTTGCTGATGACGGCGGTGTTTACCGTCATCGCCGTGCTGTTTTCCCACAAGTTTCATCTCGCGGTAGAGGCCCCGATGACGACCCGCCTGACTAGCTGGTTCAAGCGCTTTTGAAATCAATAGGCGTTCGGGTGGACAATGACCTTGAGCGTACCGAACAATATCGTGACATCCCGCCACAGTCGCCAACCTTCAAGATATTCCAGATCGGACTGGAGCCGGGCTTCCAGATCTTCCTGATGGTTGGTTGCCCCGCGGAACCCGCGAATTTGGGCAAGACCGGTGATGCCGGGTTTGAGGGCATGGCGTAGCCAGTAGCGCTGGTTGATTTCCCAGAACAGCTTGTCACCGGCCAGTGAACCGAGCGCATGGGGGCGGGGACCGACGACACTCATCTCGCTGCGCAATACGTTGAGCAGCTGGGGAAGCTCGTCAATGCTGGTCTTGCGGATGAAATTGCCCACCCGGGTGATCCGCTGATCATCGACCTGTGTCGACTGGTCACCATTGGTATCGCCGAGATCGGAACGCATGCTGCGAAACTTGTAGATACTGAAAATGCGATTGCCCTGGCCGACGCGTGGCTGGCGGAAAAAGATCGGACCGGGGCTGTCCAGCTTGATTGCAATGGCGACAACAATCAGCAACGGCGCCAGGAAAATCAGTAGCGGGATTGTGATGGCAAGATCAAAAATCCGCTTTTTCAGACGGTTGACGAGGCTCAACGTACCGCGAGACACAATCAGAGTGTCACTGTCGCCAAAATCACCAAGGCCGATGGCACCAATATTGTTCGCCCCGCTGACAATCAGTTCTCCGGTCACGTCCGAACCCTTCAGGAAAAGTGACCAGTCGGCACGGCGTTCCCGCGTGCACGATACAACGATTCGGTCATAACCCTTCACCAGTTCGGACAGATGGGAAAGCATGTGCGGGTCCATCGGATCGGGATAAAGCTTTGCCGCCTGTGCGTCGACGCAATGCACACCGCGTTCGTAGGGAACCGGTGGAACCCCGTCCAGAATCAGCAACTGGTCGATGACCATGCCGTGGAATTTCAGCCACACAATCTGGTTGACGATCAACCGTCCGATGGCGAGCAATGCGGCGCTGGAAGCAAAGGCGAAGGCGAAAGCCAGTCGGGAGATGTCGGTGCCGGTTTGCGAGAAAAACGTGAACATCAGAACAATCAGGCCGGTAGCAAAAAGCGCAGAAAACGGCCGCCTGACGCTTTCAGACAGGCTCCTGAGCGAATCTATCGAATAGGAATCGCGGGTGAAGGCAAACATCAGAAAAATCGGCACCACGAGCAAGACGATATGGTAACCTTGGGGCGACAACCACTGGTCATCGCGCAGGAAGCTGGCCATCATGAAGCCCGCTACGATCGCAGCCACGTCGAGCAACTGCAGCAGGGAGTACAGCACAATCCTGACGGACCCCAGCGACCAGCGCTCTGGGGTCTCGCTATTCAATTTTTGCCTTGGAAAGGAGTAGCTCTCGTCCAACTAACGCACCATTTGCCTGTACAATACTCAATTGTGCGCCCCGATGTCCTGAATAGACAAAAATATCGGGAAAATCCAGAAACTAATATTTTGTTAACCCGGATGAACGGAAGCGGTTACCGACAGGCCGGTTACCTGAACAAAAGCCACACCAGGACCGAGACCACGGCCAGCAAGGCCGAGTATCCGCCGTAGCGCGATGCCGCCATCAGCATGATCTCGGTTTGCGAGACACGCTGGGAAACCGTTGGAATCTCCGGAGAATCATTATGATTCATTTGCGATATATTTGCCATAACCTGCACGACCCCTCGCTGTGACGGCCGGTGAGGATTGGTTTTGCTGAACTTCCGATTCTACTTGTTCAGACGGAAACACCGGTCCGCTGGAGAGCAGGACAAGGCAATTAAGTCCTGCTCCGAGCCTTTTTTGTATAAATTCGACACGAGATGCAAATAATTTTTACACTTTTTTGCAATCGAAACGTTGCATGTCGCCCTGAAGACGAGGGGAATCGGTCTTTTTCGGTAAACGGTCCGAAGATTTTCTCCGAACCAATATCGCAATATTAGCTTGCAACAAGCCACCCGAGGCTCAGAATCCCAGCCCAGAGCAGCAGGCTGGAGCCAGCGATAATCAAAAGATTGGTTCGTCCCGAATAGCGGCCGGCAACTTGTTCAACCGCGCCGGTCTGCAACCGGCCCTGAATCTGCTGTTGCAGTTCCCGTGCGGGAGAAGGAACGAATTCCGCACTGCCCTGGCCGACAATTTTGACATCGGCATCTTCGGAAGGCCGCCTGGCAGTCGGCGGACTGTCGACAAAAGACTCATCATAACGGGGTTTGCGCGCGTGCATTTCTTTTCTCCGAAATACATCTTGCACGCAAACTGGTTATCGAATGGTTAATGGCCGGATTCGGAAAGCTGGACCGGATGACAGACGAGAATCAAGGACGCATACAACCGACCAGGCAAAAAAAAGGCCGATCCCGAAGGACCGGCCGTTTTTTCGATATGGGAAAATCAGGCGTAGCTGACTTTCACATTGGCTTTGCGCTGACGACGCATCGCACCGCCAATGGCGCCAAAGCCGAGGATCATGAATGCCCATGTGGCTGGCTCGGGAACGGCCGCCACTGCAAAATTGTCAAATTCGAACGCTTCCTTGGTGCTGTCGAACCGCAGGCGGGCCGCAGTACCAATATCTGCGTCGGTAAATTGCAGAGAGACAATTGGGTTAAGGTTCGGGTCTACGTCAAATCGCAGGCCGGGGGTTGTGCCGCCGAGCAACGCAACGATATCCGATCCGTTAACGGAAAACAGCACATTGTCCGATCCATCAAGAACGGAGAGAATGTTTTCCGTGTCGACCGAGCCCCAGATGAAACTGATCGACTCTGTACCACCGGGCAGATCCAGGAAACCGGGTGTGCCGTTGGAAGGGCTGACCGAACCATAGAAGCCGGTGCTGCCCAAAGGAGTGGTATGAATAGGCGTTGTACCCGTTACGACCGACCCACCGGAAAAGCCAGGAGCTGGCGTTTCGAAATCCGTTGTCGGCGCAGGGCCACTGTAGACAGCGTTGCCCGGAGTAGCGGAAAGTATGATTGCCGCATTAGCGGAAGCCGAGCACATGAGTGCTGCCATACCAGCGGCCTTGGCAATATTAGAAAGCGACATTAAAATACCCCTGAAAAATCTTCCGAAACGCCAAGCGAATCGGGTAACGATGCGACCGGGACCTTTTCTACGCTCCCAGGATACAAGCACGGATGAGGTTTTGGCCGATCTCGGCGACCACAACATTGTGC
>JBCBZY010000275.1:0-3949 GCA_039815115.1 Pseudomonadota bacterium
CTTACAAGTTAGCAGAGCGTGGAGATAATGTGTTGCTGTCTCCCGCTTGCGCTTCGTTCGACCAGTTCAAGGATTTTGAGGCGCGGGGCGAGTGTTTTCGCTGTGCGGTGGACAGCGTGATTGAAAATAACCTTATCGGAACCGCTTCTGGGGGCAGTATAGTATGACCGATGGAACTACCTCTAAAGGCCCATTGCCGGAAATTGCGGAAGGCTTGAAAAAGAAACGTTTTCAGCTGGAATCGCGTTTGGGGCGGAGCGATCGCTCACCGCTTTCCGTCTGGTTCTGGGAACTGGACCGGGTGCTACTGGCATTGATGCTGACTCTAATCGCCATCGGGTTGATTGCTGTCGCAGCAGCGTCGCCGGTATCGGCGTTGAAGCATAGCACAGCGGCTGTTTCGCTGGACCCGCTTTACTATTTCTATCGCCAACTCGGTTGGGTCATCGTCGGTATTCCTATCATGCTAGTCGTTTCGATGCTGCCCAAGGAACAGGCGCGGCGGTTTGCGATATTGGCTGCGGTCGGCGCCTTTGCACTGCTGTTTCTGGTGCCGATATTTGGCAAGACCGTAAACGGTGCGCAGCGATGGATCGGTTATGGTTTTGCAACGGTCCAGCCAGGCGAATTTCTGAAACCCTTTTATGCGGTATCGCTGGCATGGCTTCTGTCCCTTCGGGTCAAGGACCCGTCACTACCGGTGATATCTCTGTCTTTCGTGTTGACCGGTATCATTGCGCTCTTGTTGATGATGCAACCCAATTTGGGACAAACGCTGATCTTTTGCGGGATATGGTTCGTCCTGATGATGATCTCTGGTCTGTCCGCACGGTTGATTGCTGTAATCAGCATGGGCGGTATTGGTGGCCTGATCGGCGCCTATTTTCTCTATCCCGTGGCGACGCAAAGGATAAATAGTTGGCTATTCGGCGGCGATGAGTTCGATCAGGTGATGCTGGCGCACAAAGCGCTCACCGGCGGCGGGCTGCTCGGTACGGGGCCAGGTCTGGGAACAGCGAAGTTCAAACTACCCGAAGCGCATACTGATTATATCTTCTCGGTCATTGGTGAGGAGTTCGGGCTGCTGGCCTGCGTTGCCATTGCCCTTGTCTATCTCGCCATCATCGTGCGCGTGTTCCTGCGTCTGCTGGATGAGGAGGATAATTTCATCATCCTCGCGGTTGGTGGGCTGACCGCACAATTTGGTGGACAGGCGTTGATCAACATGGCCGTGAACCTGCAACTTTTCCCTTCCAAGGGCATGACGCTGCCGCTGATCAGCTATGGCGGTTCGTCCTTCCTGGCCCTCTCTTTGGGTGTCGGACTGCTGCTGGCATTCACACGCAGAAACCCCTATTTAGATCGCTCACAATATGTCACGAAATGGCCTAAAGACCGGCCGAAGGAAATCATGGTGACCAAATGAGCTTTACGAAACATTATGTCCTCGCCGCAGGTGGCACTGGCGGCCATATGATACCAGCCTATGCGCTGGCCAAGGAGCTGGTGCAACGCGGCCACCGTGTTGCGCTGGTCACTGATGAACGAGGCGAGAAAATTCCTGGCATGGTCGATGACGGCCAGGTCCATGTGCTGCCCGCCGGACGAATTACGAAAGACCCGCGCGGCTGGCTGTCGGGAGCGCGCGCGATTCTGAAGGGCCGGAAGATGGCGATGCAGCTTTATGATGCATTTGAACCCTCTGCAGTCGTGGGCTTTTGCGGCTATCCCGCCTTTCCCGCCTTGCTGGCCGCCAATCGGAAAAATATTCCAACGATCATCCATGAACAAAATGCCGTTTTAGGCCGTGTTAATCGGCTGGCAGCGCGCTCGGTCAATGCGATTGCGACATCTTATCCGGATATCCTGAAGCTCAAGCCCAAATATGAGGAAAAGGTGCATCTCGTCGGTAATCCTGTGCGAGAAGAAGTGATCGCCCTGCGTGAAGAACCATATCCGCCTTTGACCGAGGAAGGCATTTTTCGCGTGCTTGTAACGGGCGGCAGTCAGGGCGCGACAATTCTATCCGATGTTGTCCCCGATGGTCTCGCTTTGCTTCCGATGCATTTGCGGCGTCGTCTTCAGGTGACACAGCAATGCCGTGAACAGGATATCGAGCGCGTGCGTGAGAAATATGCGGAGCATGACATCCCGGCGGAACTTGCCACCTATCTGCCCGATCTGCCGCAGCGCCTGGGTTGGGCACATCTTGTGATCGGACGGGCAGGGGCCTCGACCATAGCAGAGCTGACTACTGCTGGCCGTCCGGCGATCCTTATCCCATTGCCGATAGCAACCGATGACCATCAGACGCAAAATGTCCGTGAGATGGTTTCTGCTGGCGGTGCTCGGTCTATTGCGCAGCCACAATTTACCGCAAAGGAACTGGCCAAGCAGATGCAGAAAATGGCGCTCGGCCCCGATGCGCTGCAAAATGCCGCCCGCTTTGCCCGCAAATGTGGTCGGCCGGATGCCGTAAGTGATCTCGCTGATCTGGTGGAAAGCATTGGTACGTCACCACTCTCCAAAACATTGAAAGTGAAAGAGGAACAGTCGTCGATCATTCCCAATCCACGACCGGCGTTGGCGAAAGAAACCACGCAATGAAGGGTGTTGGTACGGATATTGGCACGATCCACTTTGTCGGCATTGGCGGTATCGGCATGTCCGGCATTGCCGAAGTGATGCACAATCTGGGTTATCAGGTACAGGGTTCCGATCTGGCTGACAGCTATATTGTCGAGGGTCTGCGCGCCAAGGGTATCAAGGTAACCATTGGCCAGAAGGCGGAGAATGTGGAAGGGACTGCCGTGGTGGTTATCTCCACAGCCGTGAAGCGCGGCAATCCGGAAGTCGAAAAGGCACTGGAAGATCGCATTCCTCTAGTGCGGCGCGCAGAAATGCTTGCGGAACTCATGCGTTTGAAGCGCACGATCGCGATTGCCGGCACCCATGGCAAGACAACCACGACATCAATGGTGGCAGCGATGCTCGATGCAGGCGGTATTGATCCGACAGTCATCAATGGCGGTATCATCAACAGCTATGGATCCAATGCACGGTTGGGTGACAGCGAATGGATGGTTGTTGAAGCCGATGAGAGCGACGGAAGCTTCCTTCGGCTTGATGGAACAATTGCCGTCGTCACCAATATCGACCCTGAACATCTCGATCACTATGGCAGCTTTGACAAGATCAAGGACAGCTTTGTTGAATTTATCGAAAACGTCCCCTTTTACGGTGCCGCTATCCTCTGTCTTGACCATCCGGAAGTACAGGCGATCTTGCCGCGTATCCGTGACCGGCGGCTGATCACTTATGGTTTCTCCGCGCAGGCGGATGTAAAAGGTATCAATGTCACGCCAATCCCGGGTGGCAATCGCTTTGATGTGGTGGTCCGTGACCGCGATGGGGAGACGCGGACGATTGAGGGTATCACCTTACCTATGCCCGGGCGACACAATGTCGAAAACGCAATTGCTGCCGTAGCGGTCGGCCTGGAAATGGGCATGAGCGATGAACAGATTGCCAGCGGCTTTGATCAATTTGGCGGCGTCAAACGGCGCTTCACCAAAGTTGGTGAAGTCGATGGCGTGACCGTCATTGATGATTATGGCCATCATCCGGTTGAAATTCGTGCTGTACTTTCTGCCGCGCGTGAAGGGGCGGAGGGCCGGGTCATCGCCGTGGTTCAGCCACATCGTTTCACGAGGCTGCGCGATCATATGGCGGATTTCCAGCAAGCGTTTAACGATGCCGACATGGTCTATGTGACACCGGTATTCGTCGCTGGTGAGGAACCGATTGAAGGGGTAGACAGCGAAGCCTTGGCTGCCGGCCTGCGTAAACGCGGGCACCGTGTGGCCGAAACGGTTGCGGATGAAGCAGACCTGACGCAGCGGCTGGCAGAGGTAGTGCAAGACAAGGACATGATTGTCTGCCTCGGCGC
>JBCBZY010000201.1:0-5320 GCA_039815115.1 Pseudomonadota bacterium
GACCGGCAGAGCGCTGAGCCGGTGCTGGCACCCCTCCAGCACCACCCGGGCCAGCGCCAGCGACTCCGGACACCGCAGCAGCGGGTACACGCCGGTACCGTCCAGCGCCAGACGCGAGAGGCATCTGCCGGCAGGAGCACAGGGGGCACTTGTCGCCATTGACCGGGACGGGGCCGTGCGCGCGATGGTTGGCGGCACTGATTATGTCACGTCCAATTACAACCGCGCCACCCAGGCCCAGCGCCAGCCCGGCTCGGCGTGGAAAGTCTTTGTCTACATGGCCGCGCTCGAGGCGGGCTATACGCCCAATGACATTGTCACCGACCAGCCGATCCAGATCGGCAACTGGGCACCGCGCAACAGCGGTGACCGCTATGCCGGTGACATCAGCCTGCGGACCGCATTCGCCTATTCCAAAAATACCGTCGCCGCCGCGATAGGTAACGACATCGGAACCTCGTCGGTCGCCAACATGGCGCGGCGGTTCGGAATCAACACACCGATAGACGTCAATCCGTCGATGGTGCTGGGGACTTCCGATGTCCGCTTGCTGGACATGACCCGTGCCTTTGCATCGATTGGTGCCAGAGGCATTTCGATCACCCCGTTCGGAATCACCAAGGTGACAACCATGGACGGCGATCTGCTGTACCAGAGCAAGTTTGACGGCACCCGGGTGCTCGTGGATCCCTGGGTGGCTGCTGGTATTACCGATCTGATGCAGACCGCTGTCCAGGCCGGCACCGGCCGCGCCGCCAATATCGGACGCCCGGTGGCCGGCAAGACCGGGACCACCAGCAGCAACAAGGATGGCTGGTTCCTTGGTTTTTCAAGCGGGTTGACCACCGGTGTCTGGATGGGGCGTGACGATGCGCGGCCCGTGCGCGGACTACAGGGCGGCCGGGCACCTGCTGCCGCCTTTGCGACATTCATGAAAACCGCAGTGGCGAAGCGCAAGGTCGAGAAATTCGATACCGAGCTGATGCTGCCGGAATGGCAACTGGAGCCAGATGAAGAGGATCTGTTTGGCGCGCCAGAAGACGGATTATATGTCGACGAAAACGGCATGCCGATCGAAACCGGACGGGGACTGGAATATGACATGGAGGGCGGTCAGGCTTCCGATGGTCCGCCCGATGCTCCGGAACAGCGACTGGATCAGGACTGGATCGACTCGGTCCTCGGCCGCGGCGACGAAACGGAAGAAGAAGGGCCTGAACCCGCGCCCGACGAGCCTGATAATTCAGATGCGGGTGTCTTGCCCTCCAGATCGGAAGAATAGCTCCGGAACTCAGGCGCCGATCAGGTGCAGGTTTCCGCCGTGGCGTTTGAGCCAGGCATCGGCATTTTTGCGATCACCTTCGAAAATCCGGTCGAGCAAACGGTAAAATTCCGGGCCGTGATTCATGTGCTCGAGATGCGCGACTTCATGCGCCACGACCGAGCGGCGCACCATTTCCGGTGCCATCACCAGCCGCCAGCTCAGACGGATGGACTTGCGTCCCGAACAGCTGCCCCATCTTCGGCGGGCATCTCCAATGGACAGCCGGGGCACGGGCAAAGTGGCCCGTGCGCAATATTCGGCAAGATCCCGGGCGCAGGTTTCGCGTGCCTGGTCCCTGAGCCAGGCGAGAATCCGTTCGGCCACGCGATCCTCGGGTCCACCGACCTGAATTTCATCACCGACCAGCCTTGGCCGCCGGGCAAATTTCGGGGACCAGCGGATGGTCCGGGTTTCGCCGAACAGGGCAATCTGGGTGCCATTGACAATAGGTACCACCGGCGGTGCTTCGGCAAATCGTTCGGCCAGCCACTCGGTCTTTGACTGCGCGAAACGGATGGCGAATGCCATGCTTGTATAGCGGGGGACGATCAGGCGGACCTCCTCCTTGACCGTATCCGCCGACACAATCACCGAACGGGCACGAGAGGATCGTTTGATGCGGATCGGATAGAAACGGCCATTCAGATCCATTTCATAATCGTCATCAACCGCTGATGGCGGCCTATTCCTGGACAATATGCTGTTCAATCGGCCCAGCTTCCACCTCCGTTACCAACTTGCCGCGTATCGACTGTCCAGCGGCATGAATTGTCTCCCGGCTGCCGGAAATCAGATAATGCCAGTCAGGCAGCGACTCGTTTCTTGCCCGCACCTTGTACGAACAGGACTCGGGAAGCCAGTCAAACTGGTCCAGCCTGGTCCGCGTGAGCCGCACGCAATCGGGAACGTAAAACCGGCGGCGGCGATAGTCGCTGCATTGGGCCATTTCAATGTCGAGCAGCTTGCAGGCAATGTTGGTCATGTAAATCTGGCCATCATCTTCATCTTCCGCCTTTATCAGGCAACATTTGCCGCAGCCGTCGCACAGCGCTTCCCACTGCGCCCGGTCCAGCGATTCGAGCGGTTGCTCCCAGAATTTGCCAGAATTTTCTAGGTCGTCCACCGCTTGATCTCGTCAGCAATTTCCTGCGGCGTTCCGTCATAGGGGAGCAATGCGATGGGTTCGCCATTTTTGCCAAACAGATAAGCCTGCCGGCTGTGATCAACAAGATATTCCGTCATGCCGGCATCATCGCGCTTGTCATAGATGATCAGATATTTGCCAGCCACTTCGGCGATTTCGTCGGCGGTTCCGGTCAGCCCGATCAGGCGTGGATGAAAAGCGGATACATATTGCCTCAGTTGCTCCGGCTGATCCCGTTCCGGATCAACGGTTATGAATAATGGTTGCACTTTCTGCGCAATCTCTGAATCCTGTTTTTCGGCCAGCGCCAGGCCCTGCATCAGTTTCTGCAAGTCAACCGGACACACATCCGGGCAATAACTGTAGCCAAAATACATCAGGCGGTACTGACCAGTGAAATCACTGTCTGAAGTCTTGCCACCATCCTGATTGGTGAGAGTGAAACTGCCGCCAATCTTGGCGCCTGCCAGAGGCGGTTCGGCATATTGCGCCGCCTGACTCTCTGACGATCCCGGGTTGCAGGCAGACAGCAGGCCGAGTAAAAGCGGGGCAATCAGAACAGCAGCCAAAGGCCGGACCGCGTGAAATTTCATGTTCATCATGAAGCCAGACATGGTCTGCTATAGACAGAATTTCAACTGTAATCGGTCAAGGCAAACATGTGGCTTGTGGCCAATGCGATGAACAGAACAGGGCAAAAGATGAACCGGGGCAATATCAGAATCTCACGAACAGCAATCAGGCAGCGGAGCGGAACCAGTTTCTGGCACGCAGTCCTTCTGACCTTATTGGCGCTCCTGGCGCTTTCAATCCCGGCCGCCGGACAGGCCCAGTTTTCGGAAGGCTACAATTTTCTGAAGGCAGTCAAAGACCGGGATGGCGAAGAAGCAACGAAATTTCTCAACCGGCCCGGGTCTGTCATCGTCAACACGCGCGACATCTCCTCCGGCGAAACCGCCCTGCATATTGTTGTGGCGCGCCGCGATGCCACCTGGGTGGCCTTTCTGCTCCAGAAAGGTGCAAATCCCAATATTCGCGACAAGAGCGGCACCACCCCGCTATTGCTCGCGACCCAGTTGCGATTTGCGGATGGTGCCCGGCTGCTGCTTTCCAAAAAAGCGGATGTGAACCAGTCAAACCACCAGGGCGAGACCGCCCTTATCCGCGCGGTGCAGTTGCGGGATTCGGAAATGGTTCGCCTGTTGTTGCAAAAAGGGGCTGATCCGGACCGGACCGATACGCTCGCAGGCCTGTCCGCCCGGGATTATGCCACGCGTGATCGCCGGGCGGCTGCGATTCTCGGAGAAATCGAAAAGGCAGACGCGAAAAAGAAACCGGCATCAAACGAACGGTTTTTCGGACCAGAAGGTTAGCGGAAAACCGGGACCCCGGCAGGGCTCGTGATTCAGCCACGATCCTGAAATGACTGATCAATCCATTCATTGGCAATCGCCAGGCGACCCATGGCTCGGCGGGCAATCCGCAAGGTTTCGGTCTTGCGCCGCGGTGGCGCCAGACGATGTGTTGCCGCGGGCCGGATAATCTCGGCATCATAAGCATCCGCAAGGATCAGTCCCGCTCGCTCGGGGAGAAATTCGGGCCGGTCAAGCGGGCCATGGTCAAAATCACCGGGGACCGCCCAGTAGAAGCGGTCACAATAATCCAGATATTCGGTCCATTTGCTGTCACCGAGAAGATCTCCCCTGGCGACCTTGATCTCGACAATGACAATCTGCCCCCTGGCATCAATTCCCATGAGATCGGCACGCCGGCGGTTGCGCAAGCTGACCTCGGACAAAACCAGAATGTCATGACGCAGAAACAGTCGTGCCACGCCGCGGGCGACGGCTCTTGCTCCCTCCAGTGGCTGCGAATCTGCTTCCAGCAGTGCCCCGCCATCCATCAGCAGCTGCGAATCATTGTCCTGTTGGTCCATATTTCAGAGATAGAACATATGCGGAACAAAGAAAAGGCCCCCGCAAGGGAGCCTCGCCTTTTCTGTTTCAAGCCGGATTTACTGGTAGAAAATATGATTGTCGATCGTCGCCATGCGCTTCAGACGCCAGCCGGGCGAAACATAGCGGGCATGAAAGAACAAAGCGCCTTCAACCGGGCTTTTCCAGGCGTCATTCATCGCAATTTTCGAAATTGCGACGGCATTGCGCCAGTGAAAGTGGCTCTTGTTGATCCGCGGCATGCGGCCGTTGCGGATGAACGAGAATTGCTTGCGCTGGTACACAACACCGCAAATGCTGTTCGGGAAACGAGACGATTCAGCGCGGGCCAAGACAACACGGGCTACTGCCAGCTGTCCGGCGAGCGATTCGCCTTTGGATTCAAAATAGACGGTGCCGGCAAGGCACTGCATTTCTTCGGTCAGTTCGCCGCCAATTGACTGCTGGTCCACCAGGGCGCGCAGGGATCCCGCTTCTGCGCCATTGAAACCACCGAGGGCCTCTCGTCGCTCGTTGGCGATCCGGTCAGCTTCGACCACATCTTCGGGAATTTCGGCGGTTACTTCCTGAATTTCACCGAATATCACCGGCGACGCAGATTCGTCTCCAACTAGTTCGGGATCGATAACGATCGGTGCTTCCGGAACGTTATTTCCGTCATCCGTCGCTTCGAGGGCGAATGATACATCTGTAACAGACAGTGCCGCGACAGTTGTTAATGCAAGCGATGCAACGCTTGCAGCTTTAAAAATCTTGCTCATAAACCTGTTAATTTAAGCAGTGAGACCAGTATCGACCTTTCGATCAATCCAAGCAGACCCGAAAAAACCATAATAAATATGGTCTGCCCCTGTTCCCCCTGTCTGCGTGTTTATCTTTCCGGTGGACGATGCCCCC
>JBCBZY010000162.1:0-6243 GCA_039815115.1 Pseudomonadota bacterium
CTGATCGCTCCGCATTATCTGGATGTCGGTGCGCAACCCGACGAGCTCCATCGCGTCGTGGCAATCTCCTCCGGCGCGCTCGATAGCCTGCCGCATAATGGCTATGTCGTGACCACCATCCGCGCGGTTTGCGGAGAGACCCACAAGGATGCCTATGGCGCGGTTGGGGCGCTGACAGTTGTCATACCGGTTATCGGGACAATCATGGCCGTCGTGCTGTTTACGATGTTCTAGACGGGCGAGAATGGCGCAAAATCGCCGCTGGACGGAACAATACGATTGCTGATGCCGAGCAGTTTCCACTGCGTCCCTTCGCGGACATAGCGATAGCGGAATTCGTAACGATCCGGTTCCGTGTTGTAATAGCCAAGAACCACCAAGATACCTTGATTGTCCAGGCTCACCGGTATGGCAAATGAGGGTGCCATGTCCCTGAGCATGTCGAGTTTACTGTAGGGACCCATCCGTTCGGCGAACGACTGGTTCATTTCCTCCACGGAAATCTGCGTTTGAAGGAGCAGTGAAGACTGAGCCAAGAAGCCAGTCATGTCTCTGGTCCTCATGCTGTCAATGAAGTCGTTGGTCGTGGCCCTGACGATTTCGACCTGCTCCGCTTCGGACGGCAGTGTCGGGGCATCCGTACCATAGGAAAGTCCGCCTTTTTCTTTCTCGATGCCCTGGATCTTCCAGCCCGCATCCGAATTGACCAACACTACGGTGACCGGAATCACGCCGCCCGTGTCGGTCGTGACTGACCCTTTCAGAGTAGCCACATTATTTTCGATGGATCGCGAGGACCAGCTGGTTTCCACGACTCGGTCGAGCGCCGTCGCAGTCAGAAATCGCTGGAGTTGATCCTTCGGTGTTCCAGCCTGAAAATCTTCGGTCAGCAATTCATAAGCCTGATCCATCTCGCCCTTTTGCACCTTGGCAAAGAAATCGTCGCTCGCATCGGCGGCACCGCCGGTGATCCAGAATACCAGTCCGAACAGGAGTCCCAAAACGGCCACTCCTCCCAGCACCACTTTCATCCATGTTTTCATCGGTAATCCTCCCGTTTTTCCAAAGCATGGCCCGACCCTGGCTGCCGCGTTTGATAGAGAAGTGGAGAAAAGGCGCACAATATGCCATCCCCAGTTCATGGGATATGCCTGAGCCCGGGTTCCGGACTAATCCGGATGTCGGTCATCCTTTGCATCTGGTCATTGGGAGGTTTTTTATGCGACCCGGATTTTCCAAAGTCGCCATTGTCGAGGATGACCCACCTGTTCTCGCGGATATCTGCAAGGTCGTTGAATCAGCCGATGACATGGAACTGGTCGGATCCGCGCCCAATTTCGCTTCGGGACAGAAACTCGTCGCTGGCGGCGGGTTTGATGTCCTGATTTGTGATCTGGGCCTGCCAGACGGCGACGGCACCGATCTGGTGCACATGGCCTCCGAGCGTCAGAATGATATCGACATCATGGTCCTGACAATGTTCGCCGATCATCAGAAAGTGCTCAATGCCATTCGCGCCGGCGCCCGCGGCTATCTGCTCAAGGACCAGCCGCTGGAAAACTGCGTCGATGCGATCCGGGAAATTCGGGCCGGTGGATCTCCGATCAGTCCGATCATCGCTCGCCTCGTTCTGAAACAGCTGCAGCCCGAAGCCGAGCCGGTGGACCAGCTCGCCGAAGCCCTGTCCAGTCGCGAGCTGGAGACCCTCAATCTGCTGTCCCGCGGGTTTTCCTATTCGGAGTCCGCGGAGATCATGAATATCTCAGCCCACACGGTCGCTACCTATGTGAAGCATATCTATCGCAAGCTGGAAGTGAATTCGCGGGCCGAAGCCGTTTACGAGGCCTCCAGTCGCGGCATTTTGAGGAGCTAGGAGCTTGGTCGCACGGCTAATCTGCCTGCTGGTACTGACCTGTGCGGTAACGCTCGGGTTTGCTGCTTTGGCGCAGGATGTACCGCCTGTTCCGGCGGCAACGGTCGAGAGCCATGCGAGCGGAAAAATCCTGACCTTCTCTCAAGCCGAGATCACATTGAGCACCAGCGATACAGTCCCCGACACTGGCTGGACTGCGCGCGAATTGCCTGCTCTCTGGCTGTCTGACGAGGCACGAGCGCAGCAGGACGGAAACCTGTCGGCCTGGGTCAGGACAAATTTTAAACGCGCGGACTTCGATGAGCAGGCCATTTCCATTTTCACCGAGGACAATCGGGAAAGACTGTCAGTATTTGTCAACGGCGTGAATATTTTCCGGAATTACACCAGCGAACAGGATCTCATGCTGGGCTGGAATCAGCCTTATCTGATCCCGGTGCCCGAGGCGCTGCTCAAGCCCGGCCGGAATGAAATCGCAATGCGGGTGGAATCCGGCAATAAGCACGCACTGGGATTTGGAACCATCAGACTGGGCGTCCAGAATGCCGTGGGCGCAATCTATGACCGTCAGTATCTTCTGCGCGTTGAAGCGCCCAAAACCCTGAACTGGGTCATGTTGCTGCTTTCGATTCTGGTCTTCGTGATGTGGCTGGGCCGACGGCAGGAAATGGAACTGCTATGGCTCTCGCTGACCGGCATAGTCTGGTTTATCCGCAATTATCACTTTTTTGCAGATACGGTTCCGTTCGACCCCGAGCTTTTTCAGCACCTCACCTTTTACTCCATCTATTTCGCCGTCGCCTGTTCGCTGGCTTTTTGTGCAGAATTTCTGAAATTGCGGCACCGAAAACGCATCATCTTCGCAATGTTCGCAATTGGCCTGTTGCTGAGCATCTCCCGCTTTCTGCTGACGCTCAACGATCGCACCGACATGGCGAGCAGCCTGATGACCGTGGTTCTGTTCGGCACATTCCTGATCGTGCTACTCAACCATGCCATCCGCACCCGATCCACGGAAAGCTGGATGTTGCTCATCCTCCTGTCGCTGGCCGCCAGCACCGGGGTACATGATATCGGCCGGATCCCGAATATCGATTGGTGGACCGGCGCCGGATTTCATTTCCAGCCCTATATCGGCTTCTTCCTGTTCATGGTGTTCATGCTGTCGCTGGCTCGCCGGTTCCTGAGTGCGCTCAGTCTTGTCGAGGAAACCAATGTCCATCTGGCAAAAAGCGTCAAGGAAGCTACCGATGCGCTGGCGGCTTCCCAGAAAGCGCAGCGCGAGATGGAGGTCGACAGGGCACTGGAGACCGAGCGCGAGCGACTGATGCGCGAGATGCATGACGGGATTGGCTCCAGCCTGGTGACTGCGCTGGCCGTGGCCCGCAAGCGCAATGACCCGGCGTCGACAATCAAGACATTGCAACGCGCGATCAGCGATTTGAAAATTACCGTGGATTCCCTCGCTCCGGTAGAAGGCGATGTCGTGACGCTGCTCGCGAATATTCGCCACCGGATGGAACAGGAACTGACCGATGCAGGGATTGCGAGCATCTGGAAAGTCGAGGATTGCGATCCGCTCGAATGGATGGATGCCAGTCATAGCCTCCACCTGCTGCGTCTGGTGCAGGAGGCGCTGAGCAATATTCTTCAACACGCAAAAGCCACCACCATCACCCTCGCCTGCAAACCCGACACTCTCGAACGCAAGGCCGGTCTGCGGATCTCAATTGTGGATGACGGGACGGGTCTTGAACCGGGCAGCCGGAAAGGCAGCAAGGGACTGCAGTTCATGTATGAACGTGCCGCCATATTGAATGGCCTGCTGACCATCGAGAGCGAAAAGCAGAGCGGAACCGCGGTCAGCCTGTGGCTGCCGCTGGTTCCGCCTTCGCATGTTCCGGACCGAAAACTGGAAAAGCTGGACGGTTAACTCCAGCCTTTCCCCGCCTTCCGGTTTACTTCAGGCGCTCGATCTTGCCGGCTGCCTCGTCGATGATTGCAGCGACGTCGAGGATCTTGTCCGATCCCTTTTCCTCATCCGCCAGGCGGATCCGGATCGCGCTTTTCAGATTGCCGGTCGCCCGCCTGATGGAGGCCGCGTCGGAGGCTTGCCCCATCTGGGCCACGCCTTCGAGGCGATCGAGAATATCGGCAATATGCTTCTCCTCATCCTTGAGCAGCGCCTTGCCGGCCTTGGTGATCGAATAGATCTTCTTGCCGCCTTCATCGACTTTCTCGTCAATCAGATCCATGTCGGCCATCAAGGTCAACGTCGGATAGACTATGCCCGGGCTCGGCGCATAATGGCCACCGGTCAGTTCCTCGATCTTCTGGATCAGGTCATAGCCGTGGCGCGGTTCTTCGGCGATCAGGTGGAGCGCCAGCAGCTTGAGCTCGCCGCGCTGAAACATCCGGGCGCGCCGTTTAGCTTTCGCCCCTTCAAATGCCGCTGCGGCAAAAGCTCTCGCAAATTTTTTTCCATCCATGGCACCCCAACGCTTACCGCGTCGGGAACCTGGTCCGCAATCAGAATAACCAGCATAACGCATCATCGTGTCTCCTTTATATCTAAACTATGTCTAAGATATATCTTTATATTGGTTAAACAAGATAGATTGGCCAGAAAAACGCCAAGCCCTTCAATTTTCGGAGATATTTTCTTTCGGTGTCAGGGGTTGCACCAGCGAGAAGCCCAGCCGAATATCGCCATCATCGATCAGCCGCTTGATCACCCCGTCCGCATGCGCGGGCACGATGTGCAGGTCCTTTTCCGCCTTCGACAGCTCGTGAATAGCCTTGAGCTGATTGACCACCGCTCCCCTGTCCTCCGGATCGACCATCAGCATCCGCACCAGCCGCGTCCGGTCGACACCTTCCGTCACATTGCCCTCGGTATAGGCGATGTCGCCGATGAACAGATATTCCTTGCCGCCAGCCAGCTGCACGAAAAATATCACGCTTCCCGGCGTATGGCCCGCCGCCCGGATCATGACTATTCCCGGGGCCACCCGGGCCATCCGGTCCAGCGCCACCGGTTCCACCCGGTCAAATTCCGGCGGCAACTGTCCGGTCCGGGTGAAGCGCCGCATCCCTTCAAACTGTTCGGCCGTCAGCATCAGTTTGTCGGCCAGCTCAGAAGGATTGCGATGACGTACTATCCCGCCGACATGATCCGGATGTTCATGCGTGACAATGATCCCCTCGGCAGATGACATGACGTCCTGAATTCGTGTCCACACCTGCCCGTCAAAACCTTCGGACTGGTCATAATGCTTTGCCAGACGCTCATCCATGCCGGCCTCCAGTGCATAATGCCCGTCCAGCATCACAATCTGGAAGATGTTCCGGTTCATCACCGCCTCGCCAAAACCCGCGCCAGCCCGAACGGCGAACACCGGCACCGGGGTCTTCGCCAGGATTTCGGTGCGGATTTCGACCGGCAGCTGGTCATCCGGCGCTGCGGCCAGCGCCCGGATCTCGGTCATATCCAGTGTGTAATCGCTCTCATCGGGCAGTGATCCATCCAGCACATAATAATAGATCGCGCCGCCCAGCAGCAGGACAAAGAACAGAAGAAACAGGCGTTTCATGGGATGGAACCTAACCTCTCCCCGCATCCTGTACCAGCATCTTTTCAGGCATAACCCATGGTGCAGACTTGCAGAGTTTCATCCACTGTGTAGGCTGGTCCGTATATAAGGATAAGGAGAAAAAGCGTGTCGGGTAAAGTCTATGTTCTGGGTGGTCATCAGACCGACTTTGCGCAAAACTGGACGCGCGAAAATCTCGACCTGTTTGACCTGTTTTCGCAGACCGTGCGTACTGGGCTGGAAAAAACCCGGCTGGATGCAAAAGATATCGAAGTCGGTCATGTCGGCAATTTCGTCGCGGAACTGTTCACCGGACAAGGCATGCTAGGCGGCTTTTTCGGCCATGTGCACAAGGATTTCTCCGGCATGCCCTCTTCCCGGCATGAGGGCGCCTGCGCTTCCGGATCATTAGCGATCCTGGGCGCGATGGCGGATATCGAGAGCGGGCGCTATGATCTCGCCTGTGTTGCCGGCGTCGAACTGATGCGCAATGTGTCCGGTCAGCAGGCCGCGGACAATCTTGGCGCAGCCATCTATGTTGGCGAAGAAGGTCAGGACGCCACCTATATCTGGCCCGCCATGTTCTCCGATCTCGCGGAGGAATATGACCGGCGATATGGCCTCAACCACGATCATCTGATGGCGATTTCCGAAACCAATTTCGCCAATGCCCGGCGCAATCCCAATGCCCAGACGCGGGAATGGCAATTTCACGAGAAGAGTTTCACGCAGGATGACGAATATAATCCGGTCATCGAAGGCTGGATGCGCAAGCAG
>JBCBZY010000171.1:0-6094 GCA_039815115.1 Pseudomonadota bacterium
CAAACCGCCCCTGATCAGCAATATCGGCATGATCGTGATCGCAGCGATTTGTCTTGCCATCGTCTATATGGTCGGTACTTGAAGTCGGAAAGTTGTTCGGACGAGAAAGACCATCCTGATGGAAGAAGACATCCTTTACCTTGATCGCCCCGGCGGTGCTTCTCTGGCCTATTGCTATACCCCGCCAAAACCAGGCGTGACCGGAACAACCCTGGTGTTTCTGCCGGGTTACATGTCCGATATGGAGGGCGGCAAGGCGCTCGCGCTGGATAATTGGGCCAAGGAACAGGGCAGGGCGATGCTGCGCCTGGACTATGCCGGTTGCGGTGCCAGCGGAGGAGAATTCGAGGATCAGAGTCTGATCGACTGGCGCGATGATGTGCTGTTCCTGATCGACAAGGTGACGGAGGGGGCCATCACGCTGGTTGGCTCATCCATGGGTGGCTGGCTGATGCTGCTGGTGGCGCTGTCACGGCCGATGCGGGTCAAGTCACTTGTCGGCATTGCAGCCGCTCCCGACTTTACCGACTGGGGCTTTTCGCAGGATCAGAAAATGACAATCCTTCGCGAGGGCAAGCTGGAAGAAGATAGCGAATATAGTGACGAGCCCTACGTCACGACCAGAACCTTTTGGCAGTCCGGGGAGGCCAACCGCTTGCTGCAGCAAGAGATTGCCTTTGATGGTATGGTGCGGCTGCTCCACGGTCAGAATGATGAAGATGTGCCGTGGATGTACAGTCTGGAGATCGCCAAACAAATGCGTTCAGCCGATGTGCAGGTCCATCTGGTAAAGGATGGTGATCACAGACTGTCACGAGATCAGGACATTGCGTTGCTGACCGATATCGTGGCACGACTGCCTTGAATTCCTTCCGAGCCGGACCGAGACCATGTTGCTATCCCTGATATTGCTTTCGACAGCTCCAGCCGAACTGGCGGCGCCCATGACCATGAGCGAAGTCCGTTTTAACGAATGTGTTGATCTCGCGATTGATGATCCGGCCAGCGGGATCTCGGCAGCCAATAGCTGGCGTATAGAGGGTGGGGGCTTTCTGGCCCGGCATTGTCTGGGCTTTGCCTATGCCGAGCAATTCCGGTGGGAACAGGCAACCACCGCCTTTGTGGAAGCTGCCAGAGAGGCAGAGATCGCGAAATATTCCCGGACCGCGAATTTCTGGGCGCAGGCAGGGAATGCAGCACTGGCGGGCGGGCAGGCCGACAAGGCGCTCGAATATCTGAATGCCGCGCTGGTTCAGGGAACATTGGTGGGGCTTTACAAGGGTGAGGTCCATCTCGACCGCGCCCGGGCGCACGTCGCGCTGAATGACTATTCTGCTGCCAAACAAGAGCTGGCACAGGCCCACAAACTGGCGCCGCAGGACCCGCTAGGCTGGCTACTGTCGGCGACGCTCGCGCGTAGAATGGATGATCTGGCCCTGGCCACTTCGGATATAGCCGTGGCGGCCAAACTGGCCCCGCGTGATCCGGCTATTGCTCTGGAAGCCGGAAACATCTCTTACAAGGCCGGGAATATTGAAAACGCGAAGGCGCACTGGGAGCAGGCCATTGAGATTGATGCCGAAAGCCGTCCGGCCAAGGCGGCGGCCATTTACCTGGGGAAACTCGCAGCGGCTGCGGCTGCAGATAACCAATCTGGCGAACCGAACCCTGCGCCGCAATCCTGAGCTACAGGACTTGCATCAATCCGGATTGCCGATAGTTTTCAAATGCCCTTCACAACAGGATTGAAATTCATGCAATTGAACCGTGTTTTACTAGCGTCGGCTCTGACAATATTGATCACGGCCTGTAGTGGGCAGAGTGAAGGCAGCCCCGAGGCTGGTCAGTACCGGCAGACCGTGACCATCACCGATATAGATTTTCCGGGCATGACGGACGAACAGAAGCAGCAGACCGTGACGCAAATGGAGGCAGCAGCCAATGTTGAGGAAAGCGCACTGTTCTGTCTCGACCAGGCCAATCACGGGGCGCAATGGAAGCAGGCGGCGTCCCAGATGGCCAACATGATGGGCGGGCAGTGTGAGACACTGAAAGATGATGGTTCCGCAACCCGCATCGACACCCAGTTGCATTGTGAAGGCACGGCGCAAGGTAATGTCGACATTGCCATGACTGGCGCGTCGCATACCAAAGGTTACGAAAGCACCATTGCTTTTCGAATGAGCGATCCCAACAGCGACGATACGGCGCGTCTGGCCATGACTAGCACAGGTGAACGGATTGGGGATTGTCCGGGTTGAATCGCACCATCTTTTGACATTTCCGGCCATTCGGCTTCATAGACGAACCGTTCAAGTTGAACGGGGGCAATTGGAACATGTGCGGCCGCAAATATGCCGATGAAGAGCTGAACTGGGCGGAATATCGCGAAGCCTTGAGCATCATATCGCCAGCGCCCCAGGACAATTTCCCGCCAAATTATAATATCGCTCCGACGATGAATGTGCCCGTCGGTCTCAGCCGATCCGATGAATCGGGTGCGCGCGCACGAACGCTGGAACGGATGCGGTGGGGGTTGGTGCCGCATTGGGCCAGGGATTTGAAGATCGGTGCGAAAATGATCAACGCGCGTAGCGAGACCCTGACCGAAAAACCCAGTTTTGCGCCTTTGGTGAAGTCTCAGCGCTGCATCATTCCGGTCTCAGGATTCTATGAATGGCAGCGAAAGGGAACGGGCAAGTCGGCGTCCAAACAGGCTTACAAGGTTGCTCGCGGCGATGGCAAACCGATGCTGTTCGGGGGGCTATGGACCGCTCATCCCGGATTTGAAATCAGGAGTTACAGCGTGATCACCACGGCGGCAACGCAGGCATTCGAGTCCATTCATCACCGGTTACCCCTGATTCTGGAGCAGGACTCGGTGGATTGCTGGCTTGACGGGGAATGGGATGATGCAAAAAATCTGATCCATCCGGCGGAAGCTGACATTGCAACGGTGAAAATATCCAATGATGTCGGAAATGTGCGCAACAACTATCCGGAATTGTTGAATCCTCTGGCACAGCGCAGCCTGTTTCCCGAAGAGCCTTAGTCCTGCCAGATAAAGGTTGCGGACTGTTCTCCTGTCACATTGCCATTTGAGTCAAAGCTCCTTTCGAAGATCTGGCCCTGGCCAGCTGCATTGACCAGCACAACAGTACTGCAGCGCGTACCATAAACGGAGTTTCGGATGAAAACCGGTACCGTCTGCGGGTCCCGGGGCAGATCCGGCATGGGAGTGAAGTCACTGGCAGCGGCCGGCGGGTTCTCGTCCTGGAGAAGTGCGAGCAAGTGGTCCGGATCGCCACTGCCCTTCGTCATCCACTCATTCAGCTGCTGTTTCAACAAGCCGGTTTTGGGCCAGGCATTGTCGACGGGGCCGTTGGAAAGTCCGTGCAGACCGAAAGTCAGCGGTGTCTGAACGGTTTGCGGGCGATTGGCATGCACCCAGGCCTGGTCTCCCTCGATGGTGATCAGGCTGAAGGGATTAAATTCCGCCAGTGGCAGGACATTCGGTTGGCGGGGAGACCCGGTATTTTCCAGATATTCGCGGATAAGATCGCCACGTGACGCCTTTTCTGGATCAGGAAAACCGAAGCCAGCAATATTCGTGACGACGGCAAAACGGCCTGGGCCATCGGATGGGTCAGATATGCCCAACCAGGTTCCGCCCGCCTGAACATCCCGGCCAGCGATAACATGTGGATTATCTTCCCATCGGGAAAGGGCAAGGGCAGGTCTGGCATGCAGTTCATCGCGATTGCCAATCGCAATGAACTTCCAGTCCGGATGCGCTCGCCATGCGAGAGCTACAACACACATCAGTTCAAAACTCCAGCCGAGCCACACCGGCACTGGGCAGGCAAGGAAAAAATTTAGGAGCGGTTCCATCGGGTGCACGATAGTTTTTGGCGACCAGATTGCGGACCTCTTCGAGCATTGCCTGGGGCGCCAGGACTACGATACAACCACCAAAGCCGCCGCCGGTCATTCGCACACCACCCCGGTTTCCGAGCAGGCAGGAAACCTGTTCGACCAATCCGTCAATGGCAGGCAGAGTGATTTCGAAATCGTCGCGCATCGATGCATGAGATTGCATCATGAGCTTTGATAACATATTGATATCACTCACTTTTAACGCGGTAGCCGCGGCCAGAACACGAGCATTTTCCGAAACAACATGCCGGGCGCGCCTGTAGGACACGGGATCCAGGTCAGTCGAACAAGCGTCCAGTTCATCCAGCGTCAGATCTCTGAGTGCGGATACCTGACAATGGTCCGCCGCTTCCTCGCATTGTGCGCGGCGTTCATTATAGGCGCTGTCGACCAGCCCGCGGCGGATACCGGAATGGATCACAAGCAAACCAAATTCCGGAGCCATGGGAATGGCCTTGCTTTCCAGCGACCGGCAATCGAGCAGCATCGCAGTACCAGCCTCAGAGCGAGCCGACGCCAGCTGATCCATGATACCGCAGGCGCAGCCGACAAAATCATTCTCTGCTTGTTGGGCGATGAGGGCAAGGTCGGTTGGGAAGAGTTGTGATAGTCCGGAAAATTCCGCAATTGCTTTGCTCAGAGCCACTCCCAATGATGCCGAGGACGAGAGGCCGGCGCCTTGCGGGACATTACCGGCAATGGCGATATTGGCTCCCCCGATGTCCAGGTTCCGCTCGCGAAAACTCGCTGCGACGCCTCGTATATGGTTCTTCCATTCTGCGGTCTGAGCGGCAAAAACCGTCTCGGGATCAAACCGATCAGTATCATTGTCGTGGTCACAGGCCACAACTTGAAAATCTCCATCCGGGCGCCCACCAATCGCGATTAGGGTATGGTAGTTGATCGCACAGGGTAGCACAAAGCCGTCATTATAATCGGTATGTTCGCCAATCAGGTTCACGCGTCCCGGGGCCGCAACCATGATTTCCGCCTCATAGCCAAACGAATCCTTAAATCCCGCGAGAACCCGCGCTTGCAGATCATCGCGGCCGTTCATGACCCCTCCTGCGCCTGCCGGAAATGCACATCGCTGACGGCTCGCAGCATCTCCGCGGCCTTTTCCGGAGTCAGATCACGCTGTGCTTCCGCCAGCATTTCATAGCCCACCATAAACTTCCGCACCGTGGCAGAACGCAAGAGCGGGGGATAGAAATGAGCGTGCAATTGCCAGTGAGGCGCTGCTTCACTGGCACCATCCGGAGAATAGGGCGCTCCGTGCCAGCCCATGGAATAGGGAAAGCTGCACTGGAACAGATTATCATATCGGGTTGTGAGTTCACGGATGGCCTGTGCGAGATCTTCGCGCTGGGCGTCGTTCAGATCGGGCAGGCGCTGAGCGGCAAAGCGCGGCAACAACAACGTCTCGAACGGCCAGCTCGCCCAATAGGGCACGACCGCCAGCCAGTGCTCGGTAGCTACCACAATCCGGTCGTTCCGCTCCAGTTCCTGTCTGGCAATATCCAGCAAAAGCGGTGTACCATGCTGATTGAAATATTCCTGCTGCGGTTGCTCCTCGACAACAACTTCATCCGGAACATGACGGGTCGCCCAGATCTGTCCGTGGGGATGGGGATTGGAACACCCCATCATCGCGCCCTTGTTCTCGAAAATCTGAACGGAACGATATTTTGTGCCGAGCTTCTCGGACCAGGTACACCACTGATCAACAATATTGCGGATCTGATCTGGCTGGAGCTCAGGAAGGGATTTGCCGTGATCAGGCGAAAAGCAGATGACGTAGCATTCGCCGGAGGTCGTCTCCGCCCGAAAAAGCGGGTCGCCCGAAGCTTCTTCCGGAATGTCCGTCATCAGAGCGGCAAAATCGTTCTGAAACAGATAAACGCCGTCATAATCGGGATTTACCGCGCCGGTGATCCGCTTGTTTCCGGGGCACAGATAGCATTCCGGATCATAGGAAGGCGGCCGCGGTTCGAGCGCGTCAGCCTGTCCTTGCCAAGGCCGGGACAGACGCTGTGGCGAAATCAGAACCCAGCGGCCGTTCAGAGGATTATAGCGGCGGTGTGGGCTGTCAAACATGGTGTCAGGTCAAGGCTCCCCGAAATCCGGCAAATCTGGCGCGATTGCCCAGGACCAACCG
>JBCBZY010000277.1:0-3934 GCA_039815115.1 Pseudomonadota bacterium
CCAGCGTGGCCAGTCCTTGGGTGTCTGGTTGCGAAACCAGGTATATTGCCGCTTTGCATAGCGCCGGGTTGCGGTGCTGGCCTGCTCGATAGCTTCGTCGCGCGCGATATCTCTGGCCAGGAACTCCCGGATTTCCGGGACGCCGATGGCGCGCATCACCGGGCAGTCTTCCGGCAGGTTGCGTTGCAGCAAATTCTCGACTTCCTCGATCGCACCTGTGTCCAGCATTAGCCCAAAGCGCTGGTCACATCGCTGATATAGCCAGTCTCGGTCCGGCAAAAGTACAAGCGGCTTCAACCGGATTTGATCCGCAATCCCGCCTTCCATATGGCGGTGCCAGTGGTCCATGGTGTGGCCAGTGGACCGGATCACCTCCAGGGCGCGCCGGATCCGGCTGCTGTCCCGCGGATTGAGCCGATCGGCAGCGGACTCATCTTCCGCTAGCAGGGCCGAATAAGCGTCCAGCGTGTCCATCTCGCGGATTTCACGCCGGATTTCCCGGTCGATTTCCGGAATGGGTGCAATCCCGTCCAGCAGCGTCCTTACATAGAGACCTGTGCCTCCCACCAGTATCGGCAGCTGACCGTTTGAGTGAGCATCGGTGATCTCGGCCTTTGCATCTTCCGCCCATTGTGCGGCGGAACAGGCTTCTGCACCGTCGCAATACCCATAAAGCCTGTGTGCAATCCCCTCCATCTCGGCCTCTGTCGGTCGTGCGCTCAGGACCTGCAAATCCGCATAAACCTGCGCACTGTCGGCATTGATGATGATCGAGGGTTGCTTTTTGGCCAGTTCCAGTGCCAATGCCGATTTGCCGCTGGCCGTCGGTCCGACAATCAGCGCAACTTTGCAAGAAATGTCGGGGCCGGGCTTGTCCGGGCCGGGATCATCTGGAGAAACCATGCTCATTGCCACGCTCATAGCAGCAGATCATCTCGAAAAGGGAGAGCTAAGTGCCACCGCGGACAAATTGTCCGGGATCGGTTCCAAGGTGCATTCCATCGGCGAAATTTGGGACAGCCGGGCCGCTGATATTCGCTTCGAAGGGGAACTGGCCGCCGCCAGAAAGACGTTAGGCGATCACGGGCGGGTAGATATTGTGATCCAGCCGGAAGAGGGTCGGGAAAAAAAGCTCCTCATTTCCGATATGGACAGCACCATGATCACTGTCGAATGCATTGACGAACTGGCCTGGTATGCGGGCATCAAGGACCAGATCGCCGAAATTACCGAACGCGCCATGCGAGGCGAGCTCGATTTTGAACAGGCTCTCCGCGGGCGGGTGGAATTGCTCAAGGGTCTCAACATATCCGCGATTGACACCTGTCTGGCGGAAAAGGTGAAACTGATGCCGGGTGGGCCAACTCTAGTGCGGACCATGGCTGGGCGCGGGGCAAAGACGATCCTGATCTCCGGGGGATTTACCCGGTTTGCGAATCCGGTGGGCAAGGAAATAGGTTTTGACCAAACCGAAGCCAATATTCTGGAGGAGGCCGATGGCCGTTTGACCGGAGGTCTGACCGGTCCGATCGTGGATGCGGCCCGCAAGGCGGCGTTTCTGGAGAGTGCGGCACAGGAATACGGGTTGTCACCTGAGCAGTGCCTGGCTGTCGGGGACGGCGCCAATGACATTCCGATGATCGAAAAGGCTGGACTGGGCGTAGCTTATCACGCCAAACCAAAGGCCGCAGCAGCTGCAGATGCAGCGATCCGGCATAACGAACTGACAGCGCTGCTTTATGCGCAGGGCATTTCAGGCAAAGACTGGGTAACCGGTTAAATCAGCGCTTTTTGACGATGCAGGCGTTGCCGGTGGACTTCACCGTGCTGCACATCCGGTTCGCTTCAGCCTGAGTGGCAAAAGGTCCGGCCTGCAGACGTGTGATATTGCCCGCCTTGACCAGATAGGGCTGAAGTTGCCGCAAGGCGGATATTCTGCCTTCCAGTGACGTCCACAGGTTTCTCGCCTTGTTCTGATCACTGAATGCGCCCAGCTGGACCCGCCAGTCGCCAGACGTGGCCCTGACTGGGGCCGGTGCTGGTGCCGGACGCGGCGCTACTGTCGGTGCAGGAGCCGGTGCCGGAATAGTTACCGGAGGCGGTGTCACAGGACGCGGCCGCGGAGCAGGCGGTACCGCCCGAGATGGGGGCAACTGTGCAGTCTGTACGGCACCCGGCGTCGTTGGCGGGCGAAGGCCGCCCACTTGTGCCGTTCGCACACGCTTTTCATTCTGTTCCATCTGACTGGAAAGCTCGATTGCCCGCCGACGATCATCCAGCGGGATATATTTGTCCATCTGGGCCAGATTCGACGTCGCTTGCGGCAGACCTTGGCCTGAAGCCCGGTTCATCAGCGCATAGGCCTTGATCCAGTCCTTTTCGACGAAATCCCCGTTGAAGTGACCAGTTCCCAGTACATATTGCGCCCGCGGCTCGCCGCGATTGGCTGAGGCCTGCAGATAGGGCAGGGCTTCGGTCCGCCGCTGTCCCTGAAACAGGATCAGGCCGTAATTGTCATTGGCCTGCAAATGGCCCTGGTCCGCCGCACGTTTGTACAATTTCTCGGCTTCGGCAAGACTCTGCGGCACGCCGCGGCCGAGCTTGTAGGCTTGCGCGAGGTTGAACTGGGCATCCGCGTCGCCCGCAGCTGCCGGTCCTTTCCACTCGTTCACGGCAGTTTGATACTCACCGCGCCCCCAGGCATCCACGCCGTCTTTGACATCTGCGAAAGCAGGGACGGAGCACAGCATGGCGCTGGCCAGCAGTACAGACTTCATGAGGCCAGATTGGGCTGTCTTGGAATGTTTCATCGAGTTTTCCTTGGGCGCACAGTGCAAACCATAATTACTACTAATGCCGCCTTAACGCCATTTTGCAAATAATTGGTTATCTGGTGAGACAATCGATCTTCATTCCAGTCGGGGTTGATGGACAAAACCGGTCAATTTGCCGGACCTGAAAATCTTCCAGACCTCGTTAACTGTATCTTAGCCCTGTTCTGTCAAACCGGTTTCACGAAATTTTATCGGGGCATCCCGTGGCCCATGTTTGTCGAAGGGGAATAGAGTGCGAGTTCTAGCAATGGCATCGCAAAAAGGTGGGTCTGGCAAGACAACTTTGTCGGGGCATCTTGCGGTTCAGGCCCAGCTGGCAGGAGCCGGTCCGGTCGTTTTGATTGATATCGATCCCCAGGGTTCGCTTGCGGACTGGTGGAACGAGCGCGAAGCGGAACTGCCCGCCTTTGCCCAGACAACCGTATCCCGTCTCGCCGCCGATTTGCAGATTCTGCGTCAGCAGGGTTTCAAGCTTGCTGTTATCGATACACCGCCTGCTATCACGATGGCGATACAGAGCGTTATCTCTGTGGCCGAACTGATTGTCATTCCAACCCGGCCCAGCCCGCATGACTTGCGCGCAGTTGGCGCCACAGTAGATCTTTGCGAGCGTGCCGGCAAGCCGCTGCTTTTCGTAGTCAACGGGGCTACACCCAAGGCGAAAATCACTTCGGAAGCCGCTGTTGCCTTGTCGCAGCATGGCACTGTCGCGCCGGTCACCGTGCATCACCGGACAGATTTTGCCGGATCGATGATTGACGGTCGTACCGTGATGGAAGTGGATCCTCAAGGCCGCTCCGCTCAGGAAATCGTCCAGCTGTGGAGCTATATTTCTGATCGTCTGGAAAAGAATTTCCGTCGCACGATCTTTTCTTCGCCTGCCATGGCTCCAACCACGCAGGTAGGCATGCAACGTCCCGGAGGCAATTTCGGCCGCCGGGTTGTCGGATCTTGAGAAGGAGGGGCTGACCAATGAAACCACTCGCTTCTCTTTCCTCCGGTCTTCTGGCCCGCAAAGGTGGCGCCAAGCCGGCCATGCGTCGCCAGGGCTCGGCTTTTCCCGACCAGACGCATGACAACCAGGAGGACTTGGGCTGGAA
>JBCBZY010000346.1:0-2824 GCA_039815115.1 Pseudomonadota bacterium
GATGCGCAGCCGGATCATCACTGCGCCGTCATTCGGCAGCGGCAAGGTTATTGGCGCAATCCTGTTCGAGAAGACGATGAACGGACAGGCTGATGGCAAACCGGTTCCAACTCTTCTGTGGGAGCGCGGCGTGGTTCCGTTTCTCAAAGTGGACAAGGGCTTGGCTGACGAAGAAAATGGCGTCCAGCTGATGAAGCCGATCCCGGATCTGGATGACCAGTGCCAGGCGGCCGTGGCCACAGGCATGTTCGGAACCAAGATGCGGTCGGTAATCAACAAGGCGAATGCCGAAGGCATCGCCGCCAATGTCGAACAGCAATTCGCGTTCGGGAAACAGATTCTGGCAAACGGGCTGGTGCCGATGATCGAGCCCGAAGTGAACATCAAGAGCGATGAGCGCGCAGATTGTGATCGCATTTTGCTCGGAGAACTGATCAAAAATCTCGAGGCGCTGGACGCTGATCAGCGGGTTATGCTGAAACTGTCCATTCCGGTCGAACCCAATCTCTACAAACCGCTGATCGACCATCCTAAGGTAGTGCGTCTTGTCGCACTGTCCGGCGGCTATTCCACAGGCGAGGCCTGTGCCGAGCTGTCCAAAAACAACGGCATGATCGCCAGTTTCAGCCGCGGATTGCTGCAGGACTTGAGAGTATCGCAAACCGATGAGGAATTTGACGCGGTTCTGGGCGGAGCCATTGATCAGATTTATCAGGCCTCGATCAGCTGAGACCGCGCATGAGCGAAGCGCCGCCTTGCCAGCTCTATCTGATTTCCCCTGCAGATGTATCGGGCCATTTCCCCGAACAGCTTCGTCTGGCTCTGACCGCCGGGCCGGTTGCAGCATTTCAGTTTCGGATCAAGGATGTTCCGACGGAGGAGGCCGTTGCTCTTGCCGAGCCGCTCAAAGCCCTTTGTGACCAACATGACGTGGCCTTCATCGTCAATGATGATACGACTTTGGCGCAGCGCCTGAATGCTGACGGCGTACATCTCGGCCAGGGCGACATGCCTTTGGCAGAAGCACGACAATTGCTCGGTGACCAGATGCAGATTGGCATTACCTGCCATGACAGCAGGCATCTGGCGATGGAAGCTGGCGAGGGGGGAGCGAGTTACGTCGCTTTCGGAGCGTTTTTCCCTACCCGGACCAAGGACACCATATATCAGCCCGAACCAGGAATTCTGGAATGGTGGTCGAAGGTCATGGAAATTCCTTGCGTCGCGATTGGCGGAGTTACGCCTGAGAATTGCGAGCAGCTGATCGCAGCCGGTGCCGATTTTATCGCTGTCAGCGGCGCGGTCTGGAACCACCCGGAAGGGCCAGCCGCGGCTGTCGCACAATTTTCAGAGATTCTTGATCAACAATAACCGGAATGCCTTCCGGTGATAATCGAGTAGGACTGAACGTAATTTTTTACGAAGTGCTCGACGGACGGAATAGCGAAATTCGGCATTTGCTCAAGGTCCCGGATATAACCGTGGACAGGACGAAATCTGGCTGTTCTGCGGACAAGTGGTTCCCGGCCAAACAGTCCGGCGGCCAATGTTCCATCATATTCGGTGTTTCCAGGCTTGATGATTTCAGCCGGAACGCCCCACTCAATTTCTTCCATCGGAGCACAATCGCCGATCGTTCGTCCATGGTATTGTACAAAAAAGACATGCCGTCTCAGGAAGAACTGATGATCCTTCCAATGGCCGATGACACATAATGGGTCACAAACCGGCTCACGGGGGGTGGGGCGAAATTCGGCAATTTTTCGATTTCCCGAAGATATCCGGCGGAAGATTTAAATCCGCAACGCTCTCCATTGCTTATCGAATAGCCAAACAGTCCGGCTGCAGAGGCGGGCTTCGCTTTCGATTCAGCTTCGATTTGTTCCATGAGCCGACGTTATACGGGGATTGTTACAGGTTATTGTACGAAACAGACAATTGCGGGAAGAATATGGTCCGCGCCAAGATTCCCGATAGAAGCCTAATGTCTTGCCTATTACCGAGTGCCGTTATAGAGCGCCGCTCAATCCCATTATTCATCAAGCGAGACTGGCCATGAAAATTAGCGGCGTAGATATTCGTCCCGGCAACATCCTGGATTATGAAAACGGCCTGTGGAAGGTCGCCAAGATCCAGCATACCCAGCCTGGCAAGGGCGGGGCCTATATGCAGGTCGAGATGAAGAACCTTGTCGATGGCCGGAAAACCAATGTGCGTTTTCGCTCGGCCGACAGCGTCGAGAAAGTGCGCCTGGATACCAAAGAGTTTCAATATCTGTTTGCCGATGGCGATCTGCTGACCTTCATGGACAAGGAAAATTACGAGCAGATCACGCTTCCCGCCGATTTGCTTGGAGATGCAGTAGAGTTTTTGCAGGACGGCATGGATGTTCAGCTGGAACTTTATGAGGAAAAGCCGATTTCGGTTCAGCTCCCGGATCAGATCGAAGCCGAGATTGTCGAGGCCGATGCTGTTGTTAAAGGCCAGACGGCGTCTTCCAGCTACAAGCCGGCCGTGCTGGACAATGGCGTGCGCGTGATGGTGCCGCCGTTTATATCTGCCGGAACGCGTATCATTGTGGATGTTTACGCCCGCGAATATGTCGGTAAAGCCTGATTAGCAATTTTCCCCTCTCGCTTGCGGGAGGGGTCAGGGGAGGGCCTGGCTCACCCCGCCTTTGAAAACAAGAACCCACCCCCGGCCCCTCCCGCAAGCGGGAGGGGGGAGAAAAAAATGCCAGCACATTACGGTGTGATAACCGTTATGGTACGCGGTGGCCGCAAGGCAGGGTCACGTCTGCGTAGGGGCTGTGGGGGAGTCGTGC
>JBCBZY010000007.1:0-22640 GCA_039815115.1 Pseudomonadota bacterium
CGACCGGGGCATTGTCGCTGCCGGACTGATCGCCCCCGTGGAATCGGCGCTGCAGGATGCCGGCCTGGAAGCATCTGTCTTCGATGCCGTCGTCGCCGACCCGCCGGAATCGATCGTGGTCGAGGCCATTGCCAGGGCAAAAGAGGTCGCGGCAGATATTGTCATCGGTCTCGGCGGTGGCAGTTCTCTGGATACGGCCAAGGTGGTTGCGGCACTTGCAATTGAAGGCGCGCAGCCGCTCTCGGAAATCTATGGCGTAGGCCTGTTGGCAAAGCGGGGACTGCCGACCATTCTCATCCCGACCACATCAGGCACCGGGTCGGAAGTGACGGCCATCTCGATACTGACCACCGGCGAAACAACGAAGGCCGGAATTGTATCCCCGCACCTGTTTGCCGATGCGGCTTTGCTCGACCCCGTCCTGACAACCGGCCTGCCAGCAGATGTGACGGCGGCTACCGGCATAGACGCCATGGTCCACGCCATCGAAGCCTATACCGGGCGCCATGCCAAAAACCCGATTTCCGACATGCTGGCCGTGGAGGCGCTCAGACTGCTGACGGCAAATATCGAGACCGCTTGCAGCAACGGTTCCGACATGCCTGCGCGGGAAGCCATGCTGCGGGGATCGATGCTGGCGGGGCAGGCCTTTGCCAACAGTCCGGTCGGCGCGATCCATGCGCTGGCCTATCCGCTGGGCGGGATCTATCACATCCCGCATGGCCTCTCGAATGCGCTGGTCATGCCCCATGTGATG
Source organism: Pseudomonadota bacterium (assembly GCA_039815115.1). Taxonomy (GTDB): domain Bacteria; phylum Pseudomonadota; class Alphaproteobacteria; order Sphingomonadales; family Sphingomonadaceae; genus Parasphingorhabdus. The sequence continues at coordinate 758 of JBCBZY010000007.1, forward strand.
CGGTTCAATGTGCCGGCGGCCGCTGATCTCTATGCCCAGCTGGCAGATGCGCTCGACAGTCCGCAGGGCAGCTCCAACAGCACGGAAGCCCGGGCGGAATCCTTCATCGACTATCTGGAGGATCTGGCGGTGACGGTAAAGGCTCCGCGCAAGCTGCGGGAAATCGGCATCGCCGAGGATGCGGTGGACGAACTGGCTGAGGCGGCGATGCTGCAAACCCGGCTGCTGGTCAACAATCCCCGCGAGCTCGATCGCAAGGACGCGCAGAAAATCTACGCCGATGCCTGGTAGCAAAACGGATCGCGTCCTTCCCGTCCGCGAGGACTATCGTACCGGGTCAGCCATCACGACACGCTGGAACGACAATGACCCCTATGGACATGTGAATAATGCCATTTACTATTTCTGGTTCGATACGGCAGTAAATCGCTATCTGGTCGAACAGAATGTCCTCGACATTACCGGCGGTGACACCATTGGGCTGGTGGTACAGACCGGTTGCGAATATTATGCGCCCATTGCCTTTCCGGATGATGTGACCGCCCGGATCCGGGTGGACCGGCTGGGCAATAGCAGCGTAACCTATGGCGTGGGCCTGTTCCGGGGTGTGGAGCAGGCGGCCTCGGCGGCTGGAAGCTTCACCCATGTCTATGTGGACCGCGACACACGCCGGCCGGTTCCTTTGCCCGCACCGCTCCGGGCTGCGCTGGAAGCCATCGCCGCATAGTTACTGGCATTGAACCGGCTGGACAAAGGGCGGGCGTCCGGCAATAGCGATGATCATGTCCCCGTCTCCCGAACAGTCAAACGCGCCGCTGCTCCCGATGGGATCGGTGCTGCTCGGTTTGCTCACTTTTTCCATGATGGATGTCGCGATGAAGAGCCTCAGCATGGATCTGGGTGCCTATAACGCCATCCTCTGGCGTGTCCTGGCTTCGCTGGTCATGGTTTCCATCATCTTCTTTGCCCGGCGGCCCCGCATGCCGGGACCTGCTGCACGCAAAATTCACTTGCAGCGCGGGATTATCGTCGTGTTCATGTCCTATCTCTTCTTTTGGGGTCTCGCGCGGGTGCCCCTGGCGGAAGCGATCGCCCTGTCGTTTATCGCGCCGATTATCGCGCTCTATCTGGCGGCTGTGTTTCTGGGAGAGACGATACAGCGCAGCGCAATCTGGGCTTCGGTGCTGGGATTTGCTGGTGTTATCGTCATCGCTCTCGGTCGGGCGCAGGGCGGATATAGCGAGGATTCATTGCTGGGCATCGGAGCCATTTTGCTTTCGGCCTTGCTCTATGCCGGAAATCTGGTGATCCAGCGGCGCCAGGCCCTGCTGGCCGACCCCATCGAGATCAGCTTCTCGCAGAACCTCATCGTCGGCTCGGCATTTTTACTGCTTGCGCCGTTTTTTGCGGTCTGGCCGGAAGCCCAATATGCTCCGCTGATCGGCGGAGCGGCGATCCTGTCGATCATATCCGCCGTGTTCATTGCCTGGGGCTATGCCCGGGCGGAGGCCCAGAATCTGATCAATCTCGAATATAGCGCCTTCATCTGGGCGGCGATCTTCGGCTGGTATTTCTTCAGCGAACCGCTCACCCTGACTACAGTCGCCGGAACAATCCTGATCGTGGCGGGCTGTATTTTGGCAACCCGCCGGGACAAACCGGTCGCGCATGTGGAAACAACTGCAGTCTGATCAAGCAGTCTGACCGGGCAGACTGATCGCCAGTCGATGCTATTTGACGGATCCGCGAAAGCTCAGTTCACCGGATTCTCCGGCGGCAATGGAACCCGGGAAAGTCCAGCGGACATGCGTGACATCGGCTGGTTGGGCCGCGCGAGATACGGAGGGAGCCGGCGGCTGACCCGTGTTTTCGCTCGCGGTGCTGTCGGTGCTGATGACCTTGAGTTCGGTCAGCTTCCCAAATGTCTTTCCGCCATCAACGGACACAAGGGCCCAGTCTTCGGCGACAGAAATGAAGTCGACCGCGGGGTGGACCGGGTTGTTGATGACAAATCCGGTGACTGGCTCTGTTCCCGTATTGCGAAAAGCATTGGTGATGACCAGCAAGTCGCCTGGAATGACCTTTATGTCGGCCGGCTTATGGAGTTTCGTGACGGGCTGGCCAGATGCGTCCTGCTCGACCCGTTCCACCTGAACGCGGCTTTCAATCTTTATGTCTGATTGAGCATTGGCTGCCGCCTGGATGGCAGCGGAAACGGGCGCGGCCCTGGCGGCCTCGGCAGCGGTAAGTCCCGTTGCCAAAACCGTCACCAGTACGGCAGCTTCCAGCATGACAGTACGTATTGTCGACATGGGTTTCTTCCATTCCGTTATCTGCGCCGATTGAACCGGTCATTTCTTCAATGAGACAGAATATGCGACAACATGGTTAACGGGTGGTTAAAAAACCGCTGAGCGAATGGCTTGTCCGACGATCCATGCCATAGATCGCGGATCAAATAGCCTCCGGCCTGGAAAGCGCTATTTTATTGGCTTCCAGCGCGGTGAGCAGCTAAGGACGGCCCATGGGCCTGACTGCGTATCGTTGCCGCCTCCTGCAGATGCTGTGTACTAGCGGCCTGACGAGTCTGGTCTTATTGTCAGCACCTGCCGCTCTGGCCCAAAATCCCGCGACGGAGAGGCCGGAAGTGGCCCCATCAGAGGATTTACAGCCTCTTGATCCCGATCAGCCACTGGCAGAGTTTCCTGATTTTGGCGTGGATTGGCCCGATCTGGACGAGGGAAAAGATCAGCCCGTCAGTCGCGATCCGACGGATGCGATGGCGGCAGAGACGCCCGATCAGGAATTGACGGAGGAACCCCAGACCGATGAGGATGAAAGCGCGATACTTCCCCTGACATCCGACAATTTTCAGCCCCAAGACGTTCTCGCGGACAGCAGTTACAAGCTGCGCTATTCCGGGTTGCCGCCAATTCTGGGGTCCGGTTTTATCTCCCGTTTCGAAAGTCTGTCGGCGCTGAGGGAATATCGCGGTGATGAAGCGAATTTTGCACAGATCAAGCGCCGGGCAGAAGCCGATGCCGAGCTGTTTGACCGGTTATTGCGGTTTGAAGGTTATTTTGACGCGGTTGTCGCCACCAGATTTGCCGCCGCCGAAGACACGCTTGATCCCAATGACGTGATCATCACGATCCACACGGTCCCCGGTCCGCAGTACCGGCTCGCTACCGTTGATCTCAAAGGGCTGGAAACGGCAGTTGGCGGCGATCCGGAAACGCTCCGCGCAGCGTTTGAACTGGAACCGGGTGATGTCATCAACAGCGACCGGATCGTTACCGAACGCGCCGATCTCGATATTGCGCTTGCGGAAAGCGGCTATCCCTTTGCTGAGTCCTCCCGTCCGGAACTGGTCATTGATCATGCCGAGCGGGATGGCGACCTGTCGATCATTGTCACGCCAGGCGGGCGATATGATTTCGGTTCCATCGTGATGGAAGATCAACAGCTGTTCGGCCCGGAGCATGTCCAGCTGATCGCGCGTTTCGAACAGGGTGACCTGTTCCAGCAGTCGGAGCTCGAGGATTTGCGCCGGGCGCTGATCGCCACTGGCCTGGTGTCGACGATCCAGCTGGAACCGGTCCCGTCGGATGATCCGGAGCAGGTTGACATTGCTGTCGGTCTTACCCCGGCGCCTTTGCGGACAATTTCCGGGGCGCTCGGCTACGGAACAGGCGAGGGGGCCAGAGCGGAAGTCAGCTGGGAACATCGCAACCTGTTCCCGCCCGAAGGACTGATCCGGCTCACCGGCGTGCTTGCAACCCAGGAACAGTCGGGCAGCATCACCTATCGCCGGAACAATTACCGGCGGCGAGACAATGTGCTGAACGGGCGTGTGGCGCTGAGCAATATTGACCGTGCAGCCTTTGAGGCGCGTACCTTTTCCGTTGGCGCCAATCTGGAACGGCAAAGCAATCTGATCTTTCAGAAGAAATGGAGCTGGTCGGCCGGTGTCGAACTGATCGCGTCGCAGGAGCGGGACATTACCGCCAATGTTCTCGCCACTTCTCGTGATACGTTCTTCATTGGCTCGCTGCCCGCTTCCGTGACCTATGATGCCAGTGATGATCTGCTCGATCCGACCAGTGGTTTCCGCCTGGGAGCGCGGGTTGCGCCGGAAGCGTCCTTGCAGTCCGGCAGTTTTTTCTATGTTCGCAGCCAGATTGACGGCAGCGCCTATTTCCCTGCGTCCGACCAGGTGGTTCTCGCAGGCCGGGTCCGGCTGGGATCGATTGCCGGGGCGGGCAATAACCGGATCGCGCCCTCCCGCCGTCTCTATTCCGGCGGGGGCGGCTCGGTGCGGGGCTACGGGTTCCAGAGGATCGGTCCGCGGGATGCCGGAAATGATCCTGTGGGCGGCCGGTCGCTGGTGGAATTCTCTCTCGAAGCCCGGGTCCGGTTCGGCAATTTCGGTGTCGTACCGTTTATCGATGCTGGCAATGTCTATACGGATTCGCTCCCCGATTTTTCCGGTCTGCGCTACGGCGCTGGTCTCGGGGTCCGCTACTATAGCGACTTTGGGCCGATCCGCGTGGATGTCGGCACGCCGCTCAATCGGCAACCGGGTGATTCGCGGATCGCCGTCTATGTGTCGCTGGGTCAGGCATTCTGATGGCCGAAGAGACAGCAACCGCAAGCAAGACTCGATTCTGGAAACGGCGTCCGTTTTCAATCGCTCTTGCGGGGTTGCTCCTTCTCCTGCTGGCAGCCGTGGCCGGAACGGTGATCTGGCTCGACAGCAAAAAAGGTCATGAATTTGTCATCGCCCAGATCGAACAGCTCGAGCGCGAGGATGGCCTGGAGATCGGCATCGGGGCGATCGAGGGATCGATTTACGGCAGGATGCGGATTGTCGATCTGGAGTTGCGCGACCCCAAGGGGGCGTTCTTCCTGGCCGCATCCACCCGTATTGACTGGAGGCCGACGGCCTGGATTTTCAACGAACTGAACATCTCCAGCGCGATTATCGAACAGGCGCGGCTGGAACGTATCCCCGAACTTGTCGACTCCGGAGTGGATCGCCCGCTGCTCCCGGATTTTGATATCTATATCGCCGAGTTTCGGGCGGAAGAGCTGGAGCTGGGCGCTGCAGTGACCGGAACCGCCCAGCAAGCCAATATTGCAGGGGCCATAGATGTGCGCGCCGGACGGGCGATGATCAATCTTGATGCCGCGACAACCGAGAGCGGCGACAAACTGGTGCTCAATCTCAATGCCGAACCGGAAAACCAGAAACTGGATCTGAATGCCGATATCACCGCTCCGGCAGACGGCGTGATCGCGGCTTTCCTGGGTCTGCAAAATGACAGCACCATCATTGCCGAGGGTGAGGGCGACTGGCAGAAATGGGACGGAAATTTTGCTGCCACCAGCGGCGAGCGAACGCTGGCCGAGCTGGAGCTGACCGCGCGTGATGGCCTTTTCGGATATGACGGAAATGTCACCCCGGCGCTCTTTCCGGCAGGACTTGCTCAAAGCATCGCGGGTCCCCGGCTGGCAGTGACCGGCACGGCCACGGTAGACGATGGTCTGGTCGGAGTGGATGCCCGGTTGCGTTCGGCTGCCGTCACGCTCAGCGCCCAAGGAGGTTTCAATACCCGCGCCAGTTCTTTCGATGCCATGCGTGTGGATATGCGGGTCCGCAATCCGGCTGTGCTATCGCCCTCGCTGCGCGCCCAGGACTTGCAGTTGCGCAGCTTGCTCAACGGCCGTCTGTCAGAGATGCGGTACCAATATGTTCTCACCGCGCCGCAACTGGCCTTTGGCAAGTCCCTGCTGACCGGCGTTCGGCTGGAGGGCGCCGGGAAACGGGATCCGGCCGGCTGGGATTTTCCGGTCGAATTTCAGTCCGGCACGCTGGTCGGCAATGGGGAACTGCTTCAGCAGCTGGCTTCGGACCTCAAGGGCGAGGCATTTTTCCGGCTGGAAGGTGCACGGCTTTTTGCCTCGGATATCGGCCTGAAGACGCGGAGCGTTGCCGCCGTGGCCGATGTCGAAGCATTGCTGGACAGCGGAGAGCTGGCCATTGGTCTGAACGCCCGCGCCCCCGGGTTTCTGGTTCGCGGGGTGGGCCTCGCGGATATTGCAGCTGATCTGACAATTGGCACCGGCAGTGCGGGTCTGGAACTGGGCGGCGATGCCACCGCCAGCTTGCGCCGGATGGACAATGATTTTCTGCGCGGACTGGCAGGCGGGTTGCCGGTTCTGGAAACCCGCCTCGGCCTGGGGCCGGATAATCGGCTGCGATTCAGCAATCTGAAAATCGATGCGCCCGATTTGCGGTTCCTGGGGCAGGGGTCGCAGATGACTGCCGCAGAATTCCGATTTACAGGTCGTGGCGATCACAGCCAGTATGGCGCCTTTGATCTGGAGCTCGACGGCCGTCTCGCACGTCCGCAAATTGCCTTGCTGCTGGACAGTCCGCTTCCCGCAGCCGGTCTGTCGCAAGTTCGGCTGAACCTTGAGCCGGACGACAGCGGCTTCACGTTTACCACTGCTGGCGGTTCAACGCTTGGCCCCTTTGACGGGGACGGGCTGGTCGTCCTGGTGGCTGGGGAGCAAGCCGTCGTCCGGATCAACCGGCTGCTGGTGTCAGACACGGTGGCTTCCGGCAATATTCGCCCGACCAGTCTGGGGCTGGCTGGCAATCTTGATGTCACCGGTGGCGGAGTCGAAGGTACGGTGATGTTTGAACCCGCCCGGATCAATGGCGGCAGCGCGGAGGCGGGCAACCGGCAGCTCATCCGCACAAAGCTCGAAGCCAGCAATGCCCGCTTCGATGGCGAGCCACCGATATTGATCCGGGCGGGTTCGCTCGATGCGGACATCCTGCTGGTCGAGGGGCGATCGGACATTGCGGCAACCGTCCGCGCGCAGGGCATCAGTCGCGGAGAGGTCATGATTGGCCGTATTGCCGGAAATGCCAAGCTGACCAATGGCACCGGGCAGGCGACTTTCTCCATCGCCGGTACGCGGGGCAGCAGCTTTGATTTCCAGGCGAAAGCAGACATCACGCCGGATCGCTATGTTATAACCGGAAACGGTGTCTTCGAGGGGCAAAACCTCCTCTTCGCCCGGCCCCTGGAGCTGCGCCGTTCCGGTGACGGATGGGCCGCTTCCCCGACAATTTTGCGTTACGGGAACGGCACTGCGCGCCTGTCGGGAAAATGGGGCAATGACAATTCGCGACTGGACTTGCAGCTGACCCGGTTGCCATTGTCGCTTCTCGACATCGCCTTTGACGAACTTGAGCTGGGCGGGGAGGCCAGTGGCTCGATCAAGCTGACTCAAAGCGGATCGCGCCTGCCCGTCGGTGATGCCAGTCTGAAGATCCGCAACCTGACCCGCTCCGGTCTGATCCTCACCTCAACACCGGTGGATCTGGGACTTAATGTCGCCATATCACAGCGCAATGCCGCGGCGCGCGGGGTCATCAAGTCCCAGGCCGGCGAAACCATCGGGCGCTTCCAGGGACGTGTGACCGGGCTTGGCAGCGGGCGCTGGCAGGACGAGCTGCGCAACCGACCGCTATTTGCGCAGGCCCGGTTCAATGGCGCAGCCGAAAGCCTGTGGCGGCTCACCGGAGTGGAAACATTTGATCTGACCGGTCCGGTCGCGATGAGTGCGGACATCGGCGGAACGCTGGCCAGCCCGGAGATTCAGGGGCAGCTGCGGACCAGCAATGCCCGGCTGGAAAGCCCGTTAACCGGCACGGTGATTTCGGGAATCAAGGCGTCAGGGCAATTTGACGGTTCCCGCCTGATATTGCCGTCCGTGTCCGGTCAAACCCGTGGTGGCGGTACGGTTAGCGGCAGCGGCAGCTTTGATTTCGCGGTTGCGGAGGATGAAGGCATCGGGATCAGCATGGATGTCAACGCCGAGCGGGCAGCGCTGATCGCGCGGGATGATTTTGCCGCCAACGTCACCGGCCCAATCAAAATTCGCAGTTCTGCGGATGGCGGGCAAATATCCGGTGATGTGATCCTCAACCGCAGTTTTTTCCAGTTTGGGCAGGCATCCGAAACGGTTGCCTTGCCTGATGTCCAGGTCACCGAAATAAATCGCCGGGCAGACGAACGCCTCCGCCGTGCACGCAGCCGTCCGTGGCGGTTTGCGATCAATGCCAATGCACCCAATCGCCTGCAGGTCGAGGGACTGGGACTGAACAGCGAATGGCGCGCCGCTATTCGTGTATCCGGGCCGGTTGACAATTTTGCCCTGACCGGCAGCGCCAATCTTGTGCGCGGGAATTATACTTTTGCCGGGCGCCGGTTCCAGCTGCAACGGGGCCGAATCCGCTTCGTTGGCAACCAGCCGCCCAATCCGATTCTGGACATTGAGGCGGAAGCAAATCTGACCGGGCTTAATGCGACGATCAACGTCACTGGCACGGGTAACCGGCCGGAAATTGCATTTAATAGCGTGCCTGCGCTACCGGAGGACGAATTATTGTCCCGTATATTGTTCGGCGCTTCGATATCCGATCTGTCTGCGCCAGAGGCGGTACAGCTGGCGGCGGCGGTGGCATCATTGAACAGCGGCGGCGGGCTGGATCCGATCAATCAGCTTCGCAAGGCCGTGGGGCTCGACCGATTGCGTATATTGCCTTCGGATACCGATACCGGGTCGGGAACGTCGATCGCGGCTGGCAAATATATTACGCGCCGCGCTTATGTCGAGCTGATTACCGACGGCAAGGGCTATAGTGCGACTCGGCTGGAATTCCAGATCACGAGATGGCTTTCGATCCTCTCGAGCATTTCAACGCTCGGCCGGCAGAGCGCAAATGTCCAGGTGAGCCGGGATTACTGACCGGGCGGATCGGCCTCCGGCGCTGGCGGTTTCGCCCGGACATAGATGCCACGTGATCCGTCATCCGGTTTGAGGTCATCGCCCGACCGGATCAGGATGGTTTCGGTGAGCTCGGAAATGTCCCCATTGGTTTTCACATCCTCATAAGTAAGGCGGACCCGTTCTCCTGTCAGTTCCCACCTGCCGCTGGCAATGACATCCAGTGCCCCGACGATCAGATACCAGCGAAAGCTGCCATCATCGGAAAGCTCCAGCCCCGCGGCCGTTTCCATGACTCCGCGGAGATAATAGCGGCCAGGCAGCGTGCTCGCGGCACTGGCTGTCGCAGCTGCATTGCTCGCTACCGCCCCGGGATTTGCTGTCGCTGGTGGCTCTTTGGCACAAGCGGTTATGATGAGGGCGAGTGCTGATGCGCCAAGGAGCGTGTGAGGCAAACGGGTCATCGACCGATCATGAACCATCCCGGTACAACGGGCAAGCGGCGTGCGGTCCATCTTGCCGTTGCATTGGTGCGCACAGCCCGGCATGCTGGTACGCATAACTTTTGTCAGGAACCCCAACGAGATGATGGAAAAAATCCTGCTCCCGGTCGAGGAGGCCACGCCGGAAAATGTCGCGCCGTTCGGACATTTGATCGGGTCCGGATCCGGGATGGAGCTGATGTCGCTGGACTATTACAAGGGGGCCGTCCGGGCCAGCCGTCCGGCGCCCTTCGTCAGTGAACATCCGGTGGAACTGTCACTGGCCTCGGTTGATCCGCGCCCGCCGGAAGTGCGCTATATGGAACGCCATTTTCAGCACACCCAGGCTTTCCTCTCCTTCGGTGGAAAACCGTTTGTAGTGGTGATGGCACCGCCCGGCGAGGGAGAATTGCCCGACCTGTCAAAGGTGCAGGCGCTGCGCTTTGACGGTATGGCGGGTTTCCTCATGCATGTCGGGACATGGCATGAATTTCCCTTTGCTCTGGAGGCGGGTACAGACATTGTCGTGCTGCTGTCAGATCAGACGACGCGGGATCTTCACAACAAGCAGCCGGATACAGAGGAAGCCTTTGGTCCCGATCTCGACAAGAAGGACATTGCCGTCCGGACCGGCAAACTGTTCCGTTTCGAGGCTGCCGGCTGAGTACTGGTTGCTTCTGGAGCGCAAAAAAAAAGGCCCGGAGCAATTATCTGCTCCAGGCCCCTTTTTTTGGTCCGGCTGAACTGATCAGGCGGAATAGTACATGTCGAATTCAACAGGAGCCGGTGTGGTTTCCATCCGGCTGACTTCTTCCCATTTGAGTTCGCAATAACCTTCAATCTGATCCTTGCTGAACACGTCGCCCTTGAGCAGGAACTCGTGATCGGCTTCCAGCGCTTCGAGTGCTTCGCGCAGCGAACCGCATACGGTTGGTACTTCCGCCAGTTCCGCCGGCGGCAGGTCATAGAGGTTCTTGTCCATCGCTTCACCCGGGTGGATCTTGTTCTCGATGCCGTCAAGACCCGCCATCAGCAGGGCCGCAGCCGAGAGATAGGGATTGGCAAGCGCATCGGGGAAACGGAATTCGACGCGCTTCGCCTTGTCCCCTGCACCGTAAGGAATACGACAGGAAGCCGAGCGGTTACGGCTCGAATAAGCGAGCAGCACGGGCGCTTCGAAACCGGGCACCAGACGCTTGTAGCTGTTGGTGGTGGCATTGGTGAAGGCGTTGCAGGCCTTGGCATGCTTGATCACGCCGCCGATATAATGAAGGCACATTTCCGACAGTCCGGCATATTCATTGCCCGCGAATAGCGGCTTGCCATCTTTCCAGATCGACATGTGGGTATGCATGCCGGAACCATTATCTTCCTTGATCGGCTTGGGCATGAAGGTCGCCGTATTGCCATAGGCATGGGCGACCTGCTGCACGACATATTTATAAACCTGCGTACGGTCAGCGGTCTCTGTCAATGTGCCGAAGGTGATGCCCAGCTCGTGCTGCGCCGCAGCCACTTCGTGATGGTGCTTGTCCATCGGCAAGCCCATTTCCATCATCGTGGCGACCATTTCGCCGCGAATGTCCATGGCGCTATCAACCGGTGCGACGGGGAAATATCCACCCTTGGCGCGCGGACGGTGACCCATATTGCCAATGTCGTAATCGCGGCCGGTGTTGGTCGGCAGCTCGATATCGTCAATCTTGAAGCCGCTGCGGTCATAGCCGTCTTCGAACTTCACATCGTCGAACATGAAGAATTCCGGTTCGGGTCCGACATAGACGGTATCGCCAATGCCGCTCGATTTCAGATAGGCTTCGGCACGGACGGCGGTCGAACGCGGATCACGGCCATAGAGCGACCCGTCACCAGGCTCGACGATATTGCAGACCAGGATCATCATCGGCGTGGCCGAGAACGGGTCCATGTAGACCGCGTCGAGATCGGGGCGCAGGATCATGTCGGATTCGTTGATCGCCTTCCAGCCTTCGATGGATGATCCGTCAAACATGAAGCCTTCTTCCAGAACGTCTTCATCAATGACTTCCGAGCACATGGACAGATGCTGCCATTTGCCGCGCGGATCCGTGAAACGCACGTCGACCCATTCGACGTCGTTTTCCTTGATCATCTTCATGATATCTGCAGGTGTATTGCCCATTATATAGTCCCTTGATTATGGTTTTGATGGATAGTTTCTGGTGAAAATCAGATGGCGTCGCTGTCTTTTTCGCCGGTGCGGATGCGCAGCGCGGATTCGACCGGAATTACAAAGATTTTGCCGTCGCCGATCCGGCCGGTCTGGGCCGCGGCCGAAATGGCTTCGACCACCCGTTCGGCCAGCGTGTCGTCGACAACGACTTCCAGCTTCACTTTCGGCAGGAAATCGACCACATATTCCGCGCCGCGATAGAGTTCGGTATGACCTTTCTGGCGACCGAAGCCCTTGGCTTCGGTTACGGTGATGCCGGACACGCCGACTTCATGCAGAGCTTCTTTGACTTCGTCGAGTTTGAAAGGCTTGATGATCGCTTCGATCTTTTTCATCTATTATTCGTCCCCGTGTCCCATGTTTTCCGGCGTGCAAAAATGGCACCGGAGCCGGGCGCAATCGCCCCTGTATATTCAATTCCCGTGCCAAAAAAGAATCGGCTCGGGAATCGCTGAAAGGCAGGCTAGAGCGTAATCAGGGCAGTTTCAATGCCGCCCAAAAAACAGGCAGGCTTTGGCAGATTCGCCTAAAAAACAGGCAGTAGCGGCGGCTATCTGCGCGCAACCGGAGCGCTGATGTCAGCGACATTGGCCTTGGTCCAGTTGGACCGATCGATGACATAATGGCGCAGGGCCTCGACATCCCCGCTACTGATCTGTGATGAAAAGCCGACCATACCATGCTGCTTGAGAGCGCCGCCCATCACAATTGATGCCCAGCCATCCGGATCGGGCAGGACACCCGAGACGCGCAGGTCGGGCGTAAAGCCGTTGCCGATCGCGCTGTCGCCGTGACAGACCAGACAATATCGTCCGTACAATGCCTTGCCGGCTGCGATCTGCTCCGGCGTGCCGCTTGGCTCCGGCGGGTTCCAGACGACTTCGGTCTCTTCCGGAAGGTCAGGAAATTTGGTCGTCCCGCCGAGTTTCATCACAACCAGTCGCGGGATATTGGGGACCTTGCGCGAGGCCCCGCCTGCGACACCGGCAACCAGCGGAAAGGCCCCGCCCTTGCTGGTCAGAAACGCCACATATTGTTCGCCGTCGACGATATAGGTGGACGGCGCGCTGACAATGCCGGACTGCATGTCGAGGCTGAGCAGTTCCTTGCCGCTGTCGGCCGCAAAAGCCTTGAACTGGCCGACGCTTGTGCCCTGGAAGACCAGGTTTGCCGCCGTGGTCATTGTCCCGCCATTCCAGGCGGCTGGATGATCGACTGACCAGGCGACTTTGCCGGCCTTCGGATCAAAAGCCACCAGCTTGCCGGTCGTGGCGGCGATGGCTGCCTTGTAGACTTCCTTGTCGTCGGGCAGCTGGCCGATCGCCCAGCCTATCCCGACATTGAAGCCGAGCCGCTGGCGGCGCTTGTCGAGATCGGTTTGCGGATTTTCATAGCCTTGCGGGATTTGCTGGGCGGGGATGTACACCAGCCCGGTCGCCGGATTGTAGCTCATCGGATGCCAGTTATGTGCACCTAATGCCCCTGGGATTGAGACAAAGGGCTCATCGGTCTTGTTATACCGCGCTTCCGCCGTTTCGATCGGACGGCCGGTCTTGAGATCATAGCCGGTGGCCCAGTTGATCCCGTCGACAAATGGCTCGGCGCTGATGAGAGTGCCGTCAATCCGGTCGATAACAAAGAAGAACCCGTTTTTCGGCGCGTGGTAGATGACCTTGCGCAGCTTGCCGTCAATCTCGAGATCGGCCTGAATGATATGCTGGGTCGCGGTATAGTCCCAGTTTTCCGCCGGTGTTTCCTGATAGTGCCAGAGATATTTTCCGGTATCCGGATTGACCGCGACGATCGAGGAGAGGAACAGATTGTCGCCTTCGCCGCCCGACCGGACGCTGTGGTTCCAGGGGTTGCCATTGCCGACGCCAAAATAGAGCTGATCCAGTTCCTCGTCATAAACGATGCTGTCCCAAACGGTGCCGCCGCCGCCAGACTCGCGCCAGTTACCTTCACCCCAGGTCTTGTTGGCAGCTTTCTCGAAAATTTCGTCACTCGCAGCACCATCCGGTTTTCCTTCCGGATTGGGCACGGTGTAGAAGCGCCACTTCATCGCTCCATCGCTGACATTATAGGCGGAGAGATATCCGCGCACTCCGAATTCGGCGCCGCCATTGCCGATGATGACCATGTTTTTCACGACCCGCGGTGCGCCGGTGATGGTGTAAGGTTTGCTGTTATCGGTCGTCTGGGTTTCCCAGAGTCGCGCGCCGGTATTTGCATCGAGAGCGATCAGCCGCCCGTCAATCGTTCCGAAAAACAATTTGCCCTTGGAAATAGCGACACCCCGGTTGACGACATCACAGCAGGCATCGACCGCCTTGTCGCCGGGAACCTCGGGATCATAGGACCACAACTCCTTGCCGGTCTTCGCATCATAGGCAAAAACCTTGGACCATGCGGTGGAAATGTAGAGCTTGTCGTCGACCACGATCGGCGTAGCTTCCTGGCCACGGGCATCAGGCAGATCCTTGAACCAGGCGATGCCGAGCTCGCTCACATTCTCTTCGTTGATCTGGGTCAGTGGGCTGTGACGCTGTTCCTTCGCGTCAAAGCCGATACTCAACCATTCGGTCTGGACGTCTGGCGCGACGGTTGCTTCGCCGTCCGATCCCTGACTGCCGCACGCTGCCAGAAAAAGCGGTGCCAATAAAAGTCCGAACTTGCGCATCATGTCTCTCCCAACCGGCGGATCGTATAATCTCTGCCGTTTTTAATCGACTAGCTAAACAAGGGGCCAATGGTCAAGTGCGGGACGGAGAGAAAGCGGCAGTCTTTCAACTGTAGGGCGGGCAATCCAGTCCGGTCGGGCTTTTGGTGAAAATCTCGCAGCCGGTTTCGGTAATACCGATACTGTGCTCGAACTGGGCCGACAGGGACCGGTCGCGGGTGACGGCCGTCCAGCCGTCTTCGAGCATCTTCACCGCATATTTGCCGACATTGATCATCGGTTCGATGGTGAAGAACATGCCGGGTCGCAATTCGGGACCGGTTCCCGGGCGTCCAGCGTGGACAACCTCTGGCGCGTCATGGAACATCTGACCCAGGCCATGTCCGCAAAAATCGCGCACCACGCTATAGCGACTGGCTTCGGCATGGGTTTGAATTGCGTGCGAAATGTCACCCATGTGATTGCCCGGCTTTGCCTGCTCGATGCCGAGCATCAGGCATTCGTAAGTGTTCTGCACCAGGCGATTGGCCTTGACCGGGGTTTTGCCGATCAGAAACATCCGGCTGGTGTCGCCATGCCAGCCATCGACAATCACGGTCACGTCAATATTGACGATATCACCTTCCTTGAGCTTCTTCTCGCCGGGAATGCCGTGACAGACAACATGGTTGATCGAGGTGCAGCAGCTGTGCGTAAAGCCGCGGTAACCGAGTGTCGCAGGCACAGAATCTTCGCGGAACGCATGTTCGCGCACCATGTCATCAAGCGCACCAGTGGTCACGCCGGGCACCACATGCGGTATCAGCGCATCGAGTATTTCAGCGGCGAGCCGACCGGCCTTGCGCATGCCCTCGAACCCGTCCGGTCCGTGCAGCTTGATCGCGCCCGTGCGGCTTTGCGGGGTTTCTTCTTCTACTGTCAGATAATCAGTCATGGCTGTCATATAGCGATTGGTGGCGGATTTGGCGATACCCGATTTGGGCCGGCATTGTGCGAAAATTAACCCTGTTTCGATAGGCTCTGCCGTTTCATTCACCCAACAGGGGCCACATGCGCAACCGCTGGAAAATCCTGCTGATTCTGTTGTCCCTGCTATTGGGCGGGCAGGAAATCCTGTGCCGTGTGGAAATGCTGAGCATGCCATCCCTGCAGCTGACCGGACTGGCAGCCTATCTGATCCTGTTCATGCTGTGCGTCGCCAGCGCCATCGGCGTGGCTTTCATCCGGCAGGGCGCAGTGCGCTGGACCATGGCCGTCCTCCTCGCGAGCGGTTCGTGGGTGGTTGACGGCTACCAGTGGGCGGTAGGCGATTTCATGACTTATGACGCCTTTGTCACGATGGTGCAGAGCGCGGGAGATCTGGTCAGCGCATTCCAGCAGCAGACGGCTATCATGAGCCTCGCTGCCTTCAAGGCCGGCCTGCTCCTGATCGGAACCGGCCTGCGTCCGGCCGAATCACCGACTATAGGCACACGGATCGCCCGGCTGCTGGCCATACCGGTGATCCTGGTTGTGACCATCCTGCTGTTCCTGCGCGGCGGGGAGGGCGCCAATGGCCTGCCATCTTCGCACTTCGGTCTGAGTTTCGGTGCCCTGCAAGGCTATGAGATGGTGACGCGCGCCAGCGAAAAGCGCGAAACCGTCACGCTGGCACCCGTCAGCGAAGGGCCGTCCGGTGATATTGTCCTGATCGTCGACGAAAGCATCGCGGGCGCCTATCTCGATATCAATGATAAAAATGGCGTCTATTCGGGGCTGGCCCGGACCGGCGACAAACCTGCCATCCACAATTTCGGCCTTGCCACTTCGATCACCCATTGCAGCGTTGGGACCAACCTGACGATGCGCTTTGGCGGCACGAGAGACACTTATATGGACCGGGCGAGGCGAGGTCCTTCGATATGGGCCTTTGCCGCCGCTGCGGGTCGGCGAACCATATATATGGACGCCCAGCGGACCGGGGGATCGCTGCAAAATCTCATGACCGACAGGGAAAGGCGAGAGATCGACCAGTGGATTCAGTTTGATGACGTGCCGGTGCAGGACCGGGATCATGCGGTGGCAGAATATCTTGCCGATTTTCTCGCCGATGGTCGCCCCCAGTTCATCATGATCAACAAGGTCGGTGCGCATTTCCCGGTCAATGACAAGTTCCCCGAAAGCCATGCCCGCTATCGGCCGATGCTGAAAAGAGGGCAGTTTGCCAATGTCACCGACATGGCGTCGCGAGACGAGCTGGACGGGCGGGCGAGCAACTGGGTGCGTTATCGCAACAGTTATCGCAATGCTCTGACCTGGCAGGTTGGCGGATTTTTCGACAAGCTGTTTGCCCGGGGCTCCGTGGAGAATTCGGTGCTCATCTACACAGGCGATCATGGCCAGCATCTCCATGAGGAACCAGATAACGGCACGGCAACGCACTGCACCGCAGATCCCGATATCGAGGAAGCGGTCGTTCCACTGGTCGTCATAGGCGGCGGGGACGAATGGCGAGATGCGGCTGCGGCCCATCATGACGGGACAAGTCACTACCGGATATTTCCCACGCTGCTGACGCTCATGGGCTATGACGGCGCAGCGCTGCGCCCACAATACGGGCCGGATCTGTTGGCGGCGGACCGCGACCCGTTCACATTCAATATTCGCTATAATGCCCGGCTCGGCCGTGAGCCAGTATGGAAACACGTACCGCTGGACGAAATCGCCCGCCCGCCTCTTTCCGACTACAAGGCTGCGTCAGATCGGGCGCAACGCTGACCGCATGCTACGAAAGCGTTGATGATTTTGACAACTGCTCTATATCCGGCGCGATGAGCAACTCCCGTATCTACACCGCTGCCCTGATCGTCATCGGAGATGAGATTCTCTCCGGACGAACCCAGGACAAGAATATCTCCCAGATCGCCAAATGGCTCAATGTGCAGGGAATCCGGCTGGGTGAAGTCCGGGTGATTGCCGATGACATGGACAAGATTGCCGAAGCGGTGAATATCCTGCGCGCGCGCAACGACTATCTGTTTACCACCGGCGGTATCGGGCCGACGCATGATGATATCACGGTGGATGCCGTGTCACAGGCACTCGAAGTGGATGTGGTCATCCATCCCACGGCCCGCGCCATTCTTGAAAAATATTATGCCGACAAGGGCGGCGTCAATGAAGGCCGTTTACGCATGGCGCGGGTGCCCGAAGGTGCGGAGCTGATCGAAAACCGCATGTCCGGTGCGCCAGGCATCCGGATCGGCAATCTCTATCTGATGGCGGGTGTCCCACACATCACCGCGGGCATGCTTGATGCCCTGACGGGAACGCTCGAAGGCGGTGCTCCGCTGCTGTCTTCAACATTGGGCGCCTGGGCCCCGGAAAGCGAAATTGCCGATGTCCTGATCGCTGCGGAAAAGGCGCATGAGGGGTGCCAGATTGGCAGCTATCCCTTCTTCCGCAATGGCACGGTCGGCGCTAACTTTGTGGTCCGCTCAACCGATGCGGACGATCTGGAAACTTGCCGGGCCGCTCTGAAAACCGGGCTGGAAGAGGCCGGTTACGAGGTTACGGACGGCGGGATCTAGTCGACGACTGCTACTGCAATATTGCCAAGCCGGGATGACCCGTAGCGGACCGTGTCTCCGGATTGCAGATAATAGCCCGATTCCAGCTCGTTACGGATCCAGGTTTGCCGGGCGCTATCCATCAGTTCGGTGCCGGACAATGGGCCGCCGGCCATCAGATACTGCGCCACTGCTTCAATTATGTCTCCCCGGGTCGGCTGCCCCATGATCACGCCTTCGGAGGTGCCGGACATCAGGGTGGATTCCCGGCTGATTTTGCCGTCGGGCGACAGATATTCATAGCCGTCCTGGTAGAGGAACCGTTGCTCGGACATGTCGGCCAGCGACTTTTCCACCAGCTGCCGGAAATTCAGCGTCATTTCGCCGCCGCGTGCATCCTGACGCGGTTCGCCGTTGACACCGGTGGTCATGCGCACAACCGAGACGAAGGCAGACCAGTCTTTCGGAATCACCAGAAACGGACCAGTCGGGAAAAAGTCCGGTCCGCTTTTCGCGTCACTGAAACCGGAGCCGGAATCGAGATTGTCGGGATCCACCAGTTGGACAATTACATTGCGGTTGGTGAAATCCCCGCACAGGAAAACGCCTTTGACGGCAGCATCAAAATCCGTAGCGGACGCAATGTCGCGGTCGAAGCGCATGCAAAGCTCGACCTCATAATCCAGAAGCACGCCCGGTTCGGCCTTGACCGTCGTGCGAGCCGGGGTTCCGGGACCAAATTTGGGAAAGCTGAAAACCGATCCGCTATTGGCTTCTTCTGCATGTTCCGGGAAATTGGTGCCGGTACCGATATGCCTGATACCTTTACTCCCGGATGGCAACAGGCGGGACAAGGCGATTTCCACCTTGGGCAGGGCCTGCACGGCTTCCGCGTCAGAAGGTGTCGAGCCAGCCGCGGCCAGTGCCACAAACGGGTCTTCCCCGGTACGGGCGCCCATTTCGGCGAGATCGACACCGATCACGGTCTCGTCCGAAAATTCGAGGACCTGTATGGTTCGGGTTTCGTCCGTCTCATTTCGGTATTGCGCGAGTGTGATGGCTTCATCCAGCGGGGCAACGCCTTCCACGAGAGGCTCGTCCTCGAAACTGGCCGGGTTATATGCGGGGTCGGGTGAGGTCGCCCAGGCTATGACGAGCCCCATGGTGATCAGCACCAAAAGGGTGAGCAGGATTTTGCCAAAGCGTTTCATAATGTCTCCCGAACCTGTTGTGCCTTCATTCCCGCGCCGCTCTCAGCGCCGCACCGGCGGCAAAGGGCGTGATCGCCACCAGTAACAGCGAAACGGCACCCAGAAAAAGCAGGGCGCTGCCGCTCTGATCGGACAGGCTCCCCGCGCCGAAAATCAGCAGCGGGATCGCAAGCGGGACGAGCAGCAGGCCGCCCAGTGCACCCGCGCCTTTCAGCCCAGATGTCAGCGCCGCAATCATTACCGCCAGCCCGGCCAGCGCCGGTGTGGCAATGGCGAGACTGAGCAGCAAGGTGACCAGCGGCGGGCCTTGCAGACCCATGAGTCCGCTAGCGAGAAAGGCAGCAAAGAGCAGCGGCGGTCCGAATGACAGCCAGTGCGAAATCAGCCGGCCGAAAGCGATCAGCTCGTCGGTAATGCCCCGGACGATCAGCTGGTCGTGCAAGCCATTGTCCAAGTCCGGCTGAACCAGTCGGTCGAGCGGCAGCAAAGTCGCCAGAAGAGCCGCAATCCAGAGAATTCCGCCACCCGTTTCCAACAACAGGTCACGGTCCGGTCCAACAGCAAAGGGAAATAATGTTGCGGCCGAAAGATAGAATATAACTGGCAGCCAGGTCCCGCCACTGGCATAGCTTTGCCGCACATCGCGCCAGATCATGTGGGTCAGGGCCGACATCACGTACTAGCGTCCAGTTGTTCCAGTTCCTGCGCGAGTGGTTGCAGGTCCAGCGCCAGATCGGCAGGGATTGGCAGCGGAATATGGCTCGCCGCCAGGATGATCCCGCCGCTTTTCAGATGGGTTTGCAAAACGCCGCCCAGCTGCTCCACCGAGCCGCTGTCGAGCCCATTGACCGGTTCGTCAAGCAGCCAGATATCGGCACCGCTCAGGAAGGTTCTTGCCAGCCGCGCCCGCTGCCGCTGACCGGTGGAGAAATAGCGGACCGGGACTTCGGCGAGATGTGCCAGTCCGGCAGCCGCCATGGCCTGCCCGACGTCCTCCGCGTTCCGGCCATCCATCTGCGCCCAGAACTGCAGAGCGGCTTCGAACGGTAAATGCTCGTCCAGCGCCAGCTTGTCATCGCACAGGGCAACCGACCCGGAAATCCGGACATCCCCAGCAAATGCCGGCAAAAGTCCGGCGATCTGGCGTAGCAGGCTGGATTTGCCGACACCATTGGGGCCAGTCAATATCCCCGCCTGTCCGGATTCAAGTTTGAGATCGAGATTGCGAAACAGCAGGTTCCCGCCGCGAACACAGGATAATCCAGTTGCTGACAGCACAGCACTGCCGTTTTTTCCAATTTCGGTTGACGCCCCGGAGTTCATGCAGGAGACTTAAGCCACGAAAACACCGCCCTGCCAAGTCTATTGGGTTTCGGGAGCGGGTTGATATCCGGGAGTTTGCAAAATGGTGGCACAGCTGAATCAGTCCGAACGCGAGGCGGCGCTCGCGCAATTACCTGACTGGGAATATGACGGGAAGCGGGATGCGATCAGCCGATCCTTTCAGTTTGCGGACTTTACCGAAGCCTATGCCTTCATGAGCCGCGTCGCCTTGCATGCAGAAAAAGCCGATCACCATCCGGAATGGTTCAACGTCTACACCGGGTCGATATCACGCTGACCACCCATGACGCCGGAGAAAATGGCGGGCTTTCGCAGCGGGACATTGATCTCGCGACGACGATAGGGACCTTCGTCTAGGCGTCTGATTTCTATGCAGGTGTTTTTTCTGCAGGCCCCAGAACTTCCCCGACATCGGCCAGTTGGGTTTGCTGCTTGCGCAGTCTGCCCGGCATCCAGCGCGCAGCAAAGGCCAGCTGTTTCGCCATTTTGTTGACCGGCGTGTGAACCTTGTTGCCGTGCACGGCTTCCCATGCGGCTGGACCGATGATCGCCACCGGACTGACCAGCACGCCGGCTTCCTCGAGACGTTCCTTGCCCGTCTGATTCGTGCCTTCCGCCACTTCGGAGATGATATTGGTATCAATGAAGCCGGGCATCAGTGACCGCGACCGGATGTCGTGTTTCTTGAATTCGATATCATGCGATTCGGCCAAGCCACGCACTGCGAATTTGGTTGCGCTGTACACACTCAAATCGGCAACACCATAAATGCCCGCCGCCGACGCGGTATAGAGAACACAGCTGTCTTTCGTGGCTTTCAGCGCTTCGAAACAGGCCCGGGTGCCACTGATCACGCCGGTAAGGTTGATCGCGATCATCAGATCAATATCCTCGTCGGTCATTTCCTCGATCGGACCACCGCTGCCAATGCCGGCATTATTGAACAGCACATTCATCCGGCCATTGGTGGTAGCGGTGAACTCCGCCACAGTTGACGCCCATTGCGCGCGATTGGTGACATCGAGAACATGGATGCTGCTCTGGCCTTCCGGCAGCATGGACGCCGTTTCGGCCATGCCGGCCTCGTCGATGTCGGCAATGCCGATATACCAGCCCTTGTCAGCAAAATAGCGTGCAACCTCCCGGCCCAGTCCCGACGCCCCGCCGGTGACAAACATGCACTGCTGCCCTTCACTATAGGCCATCCCTCCTCTCCCAATCCTATTTACAATGATGTTTATTGCAGACGTTTTTGGTGCGAGCGTCAAGTGGCATTGGACATAAGTGCCAATCCGCGTCACAAGACGTCGCAATGTCAATTGCCTCTGCCCAATCCGGACCTGCACTCAGTCTGCAAAATCTGAGCCGGCACTATGATGCGGTCAAGGCAGTGGATGATGTTTCGCTGGAGATTGCGGCTGGGACGATGGTTGCCCTGGTTGGTTTGTCGGGATCCGGAAAATCCACCTTGCTGAAAATGATCAACCGGCTGGTGGAACCAACGTCCGGCCGGATTCTCATCAATGAGGAATCTGTTGATGCGGCGGACCCGCATATATTGCGCCGTCAGATCGGCTATGTTTTCCAGAATATCGGCC
>JBCBZY010000122.1:0-7914 GCA_039815115.1 Pseudomonadota bacterium
AGAGCGCTTCGTTTACACCGAAGATGTCGGCAGTTCGAGCCTGTCATCGCCCACCATTTCCACCCGGCTTCAAAATCGAAATGCTCAGCGTCCGGCGCGCATGAAGCGTGCCTGGCGCTGCTTGCCTGCACCAGCTGGATCTTCTCCAGGCAACGGGGCAGTTTCCCGATCGGGAATTTTACCAGTTATTAACCATGATTGATGCAGGGTCGAAACATGATGATACTAGATGCCGTCCGCCCTTTGGCCCGCCGTGTTCGCAACCGTTTGTCGAGCCACAAGCTGTCTCCGGTTTCCCGCGAGGTCATGGATGAGGGGCTGACTTACCTGTCGCCTGCGAAACTGCAGAGAATGGAAAAGGCCCTCGAATCCGTTGCCGAGATTGATGGCGATTTTGCCGAATTTGGCGTCGCGCTGGGCGGATCAGCGATATTGATTGCCGGCCAGGCCGCTGGCCGTCAGTTTCACGGTCTTGATGTATTCGGCATGATCCCGGAACCCACTTCGCAAAAGGACGATCATAAATCCCGCTCACGGTATCAGGATATCAAGTCCGGATCATCCCGCGGCATCGATGGGCAGCAATATTATGGCTACCGCGATGAGCTTTATGAAGAAGTCCGGGACAGTTTCGCGCGTTACGACGTGCCGGTTGGGCAAAATGGCGTGCATTTGTACAAAGGTCTTTTCGAAGAGACATGGCCCGGCGTTTCCTGTGACGCCCTGGCATTCGCGCATCTCGACTGTGACTGGTATGATCCTGTCGCCTATTGCCTGAAAGAGGTCTCGGCCAAGCTGAGCCCGGGTGGTGTCATCATGATTGACGATTATCACGATTATGGCGGGTGCCGGACGGCAGTGGACGAATTTCTGGCCGAAAATCCGGATTTTGACTTCGAAGATGGCGCCAATCCGGTTCTGCGCCGTCAGACGTAAAACGCGTGCCGCAATTCCGGGAACAGATGCCGGATAAGTCCGCCCGTTAAAGCTCATTCCCCGGCCAGCGTGTCGGCAAGCAGCATTGCGGCTCGAGGTCCATCCCATTCCATCGCGCCAACGACCCGCCAGACTTCCTTGCCTTCCGCATCATACAGCACGGTGGTCGGCATCAGGCCGGAGCCAAAGCCGAAGCTCAGGCCATTTTCGGAATCGATATAGGGTTCAAGCATCCGGAAATCGGCGCGTTCGAAAAACGGGTCCACTTTTGTTTTGCCCTGGATATCCTGGGAGACGACCAGCACCTGCAACCGGCCCTTTTCGCGGACCGCCAGTTCGTCCAGCATCGGCATTTCAACAATGCAGGGCGCGCACCAGGTTGCCCAGATGTTGACGAGGAAAGGCTGGCCCGTGAAATCAGAAAGGCGGACCGTGGAGCCGTCGGGCGCCTGGAACGGAGTGTCAACCACCGGGCTGCCGCGCTGCGATATGTCGAGCTTGCCGACCAGACCGCTGTCGCTTTCAAATGTCTCCCCGTCTGCCAGAGTAGGTTCGGACGCAGCATTTTCTTGCTCCGTTTCGGATGAACCTCTATCGCAGGCAGACAGCGCCAACGGCATCAAACTCAACAGGAATATTCGCATCACCAATCGCACATCAGATTCCAACAGCATGTGGGGCGGCAGGTTTGCCGATGGCCCTTCATCGATCATGCGCGAGATAAACGCCTCGATCCCGTTCGACAAGAAATTATGGCAGCAGGATATTCGCGCCTCGCTGGCCCATGTCGCGATGCTGGCGGATCGCCAGATCATTGATGCCGAAGATGCGACGCAGATTATTCGCGGACTGAATCAGATTGCAGAGGAGTTTGGCGCAGGCGAGATTGTCGAAGATCTCGATCTGGAAGACATCCACATGCATGTCGAGGCGCGGCTGACCGAAATTATCGGACCCGTCGCCGGGCGGCTGCACACGGCGCGGTCGCGCAATGACCAGGTGGCGACGGACTTCCGGCTCTGGGTCCGGGACGCGATGGATCTGGTCGACGAGGGATTACTCGCTCTGCAGACAGCGTTACTCAATCGGGCAGAGGAGCATGCGGAGTCCATCCTTCCCGGCTTTACCCATTTGCAGTCGGCCCAGCCGGTCACGCTCGGCCACCATTTGATGGCCTATTTCGAGATGTTTGCTCGCGACCGGTCGCGCTTTGCCGATGCGCGGCAGCGGCTCAATGAATGTCCTTTGGGCGCGGCGGCCCTCGCCGGCACCGGCTTCCCGATTGACCGGGAACACACGGCAAAGATGCTCGATTTCGACCGGCCGACCGGCAATTCGCTGGATTCGGTTTCGGATCGCGATTTCGCGCTAGACTATCTGATGGCGGCGACCCAGTGCAGCCTGCACCTGTCCCGGCTGGCCGAGGAACTGGTTATCTGGGCGAGCCAGCCCTTTGGCTTTGTCGACCTGCCCGACAGCTATTCCACCGGCTCCTCGATCATGCCGCAGAAGCGCAATCCCGATGCGGCGGAACTGGTGCGCGGACATAGCGGCCGGATCGCCGGTGCGATGCAGGCGCTGGTGATGACGATGAAGGGTCTGCCGCTCGCCTATTCAAAGGATATGCAGGACGACAAACCGCCAGTTTTCGAGGCGCATGATCTGCTGGGACTGTCGATCGCCGCGATGACCGGGATGGTCCAGGAAGTGACATTCAAGACCGATCGCATGCGGGCGCTGGCCGAATCCGGATTTGCCACTGCGACCGATTTTGCCGACTGGCTGGTGCGCGAAGCCGGCTTGCCGTTCCGCGAGGCGCATCATGTCACCGGTGCCGTTGTGGCCATGGCAGAGGAAGCCGGCTGTGGTCTGGCCGATCTCGACCTTGAGCGGTTTCAGTCGGTTGACAAGCGGATTACCGAAGCGGTTTATGATGTACTCAGCGTCGATGCCTCTGTCGCCAGCCGGTCCAGCTATGGCGGGACAGCCCCGGTTCAGGTGCAGGCGCAGATTGCAGAAGCGAGACAGAAGCTGGCGGAGGAGAATTGACATGAACGGAAGCTGGAAGCTTGCCGGTTGCCTTGCTGGCCTCGCCATATTGTCGGCCTGTGGCAATCGCGGACCACTCGAACCGCCCAAGGGCCAGTCTCTGCCCCCGGCCACCTATGGGGAAGCGCAGCCGGACACAGCGGAGCAATTGCTGGAACCGGGGACGCAGGCGCGCCCGGAACGCAGTGATGAATTGCTGCGCCGTTCGGAAAAGCGGCAGGACGACAAATTTGACCTGCCGCCTCCGGGCTGAGCCGACCATTCCCGCATAGTATTTCTGACACTGATAACAATTACGCGCCAACATTAGGGGCCTGACAACATGGATCATTTTCAATATCGCGATGGCGTGATGCATGCGGAAGACCTGCCTCTGCCGGTGATTGCCGAGCAAGTGGGCACGCCCTGCTATGTCTATTCCCGTGCGACACTGGAACGCCATGCCCGCGTGTTCCGGGAGGGCCTCGAAAAGGCGGGAGACATCCATCTCGCCTTTGCGGTCAAGGCCAATCCCAACCTGGCGGTGCTCCGCATTCTCGCCAATCAGGGCTATGGCGCCGATGTTGTCTCCGGCGGCGAACTGGAACGGGCGCTCGCGGCGGGCATGAAAGCGGAAGACATTGTCTTCTCCGGTGTCGGCAAAAGCCGGTCGGAGCTGCTGCTTGGTCTCGACCGGGGGATCGGGCAGTTCAATCTGGAGTCCGAGGAAGAAGGGATCATGCTCGCCGAGATCGCTGCCGCGCGCGGACAGTCGGCCCCGGCGACCTTGCGCGTAAATCCCGATGTTGACGCTGGCACCCATGCCAAGATTTCGACCGGCAAGAAGGAAAACAAATTCGGCGTGGCGATCGATATTGCCCCCGATATCTATCAGCGCCTGTCCGAACGGGACGGACTCGATCTGCGCGGTGTGGCCGTCCATATCGGCAGCCAGCTGCAACAGCTCGACCCACTGGAAAAATGCTATGTTCGCATGGGGCAGCTGGTGGAACAACTGCGCGGCGCAGGTCATGAGATTACCCATGTCGACCTCGGTGGCGGCCTCGGCGTGCCCTACACACCCGATGAAAATCCGCCCAGTCCGGCTGACTATGGCGATATGGTCGCACGGGTCACCAAAGGCTGGAATGTCACTTTGATGTTTGAGCCCGGCCGGGTGATTGCGGGAAATAGCGGTGTGATGATGACACAGGTGATCCGCATCAAGCCCGGCGTGAACAGCGATTTCGTGATTGTCGATGCTGCGATGAATGACTTGATGCGGCCGGCCATTTACGATGCTTGGCACCATTTCGAAGCAGTCCGGCCGACCGGCCAGACCATGACCGCCTCCATCGTCGGACCGATTTGCGAAAGCAGCGACATCTTTGCCAAGGAACGCGAAGTGGACCGGGTCGAGACCGATGATCTGGGCATTTTCCGGACAGCTGGCGCTTATGGTGCGACGATGGCCAATACCTATAACAGTCGGCCGCTCGTGCCCGAGGTACTGGTCGATGGAGACCGATTTGCGGTGGTCGCGGAACGGATCGAACCGGCGACAATAATGGCCGCGGAACATGTGCCCGACTGGCTGAAACAGGGCGGGTGACGTGAAGCAGCTACCCATTTTTGTCACGCTGGACGGACGCAAGGTGATCCTGCTGGGCACGGGAGAAATGGCGGATGCCAAGCGGCGACTTTATGAACGGGCTGGCGCAGAGCTGACCGATGACGAGACGGCGGATAATGTCGCGCTGGCGGTGGTGGCGATAGAGGACGAGGATGAAGCATTGGCGGCGGTCAAACGGCTGAAAGCGCGCGGGCTGCTGGTCAATGCCGTCGACCGGTCAGCGCTATGTGACTATACGACCCCCGCAATTATTGACCGCGACCCGGTTCTGATCGCAATCGGCACTGGAGGGAAATCCGCGGGCCTGGCCAAGGCTGTACGCCAGCGGCTGGAACAGCTTTTTCCCGCGAATCTGGGAGGTCTGGCGCAAGCGCTGCATGCTGCGCGGGACAGAATTCGCGAGATCTGGCCGGCCGGAGGAGACCGTCGCCGCGCCATTGACGCCGCGCTGGATCCGGGTGGCCCGCTGGACGTGTTCACCGGCAAGGACTCAGGCGATGTTGACCAGTGGCTGGCCATGCCGGCTGCGGGCGCGCTGTCGGATGTGATCGATATCGAACTGACCAGCGCCGATCCTGACGATCTCACTATCCGGCAAGCACGGTTGCTCGGCCAGGCCGATCAGATATTCGCCGATCCGGCTGTTCCCGAAAGCATATTGGTCCGGGCGCGTGCCGATGCCGAAAGATTTGTCCTATCTTTGTGGGATGAACAGCCGACTGAAGGCCTCGCGCTCAGAATCAGGATGAAGACATGACACCCACATTGCCCGCCATCGCCAATTCCGAAATCGTGACCGTATTGCAGACCGCGATGGCGCCGGCTTTCCTGCTGGTTGGCCTGGGTGCCATGCTCGCGCTGTTTGCCGGGCGGCTGGCGCGGATCATTGACCGATCCCGTGTGCTGCAGGATCTGTTCTCCA
The DNA here is from genome assembly GCA_039815115.1 of Pseudomonadota bacterium. Taxonomy (GTDB): domain Bacteria; phylum Pseudomonadota; class Alphaproteobacteria; order Sphingomonadales; family Sphingomonadaceae; genus Parasphingorhabdus. Next base: position 5,520 of record JBCBZY010000122.1, read on the forward strand.
AGACCGAAGGCAAGGAACATGACCTGATCGTCAATGAGCTGCATGACCTGCAAAAACGCATCAGGCTGGTCAACAGCGCGATCTATCTCAGCGTTATCAGCGCGATTGTCGTCTGTGTCCTGATCGGCCTGCTGTTCACGATGGGCCTGGTCGGGAATGTGCAACTGGAAAAGATTATTGCGGGGGCGTTTCTGGTGGCCGTGGTCCTGCTCTCCATCGCCCTGGTCCAGTTCCTCCGCGAGGTGCGCATCGGCATCCGCGATTTCATGATCCGCGAAGAGTTTCTGGAACGCGACGAGAAATAGCTATTTGACCGAGGCCGTCGGGGCAGGATTCTGTCACCGGTGCGTTGCACATCATGATTTCTATTGCTGCTGCAGCCGGAACCGTTGGCGAGCGAGCATTTGCCGCTCCTCCAAAGTCCGGATCTGCTGTTCGTTGAGGTGCGGGGCGAGATCGGATTTCATTGTTGCAAATCGCTCGGAAATCTGTGTTCTGCTGGCTTCAACCAGTTTTTCAATATCGCGTCCGGCAGTTGCAATGATCGGCGATATCCGCTCCGCCTGTTCATCGGATACCGGGGAGATGATATCGGTCATCACCGTGGTGAAGCCCTCTGCCTGGCCCAGCGAACGGATCATTTTCACGCGGTTGTTCACGATCGCGCCAGTCACGGCGGCACCGATCAACATGCCAATTGCCAGGGTGCTCAACAGAATGAATAGAGGACGTTTGTAAAAGCGCACGGGTGTTTCTGACATTTTCATCTTCCCAAAATCTGGCACTACAGAAATAGTGCGGTCGCGATATCGATTGTCGGCAGTCCAAAAAGCGCCTCGAACAGGCTGCCACCTGGCGTTGCCGCGCTCGCGTTACCGGCCATCGCAAAAGCCGAAAGTGCAAAAGCGGGCGTCGCCACGCGTGGAAACAACCGGCTCAGGGCCCGGGCAAAATCAACATCAGAAAATCCCTGTGCAACGGCGAATGCTGGTGACGCATTTTCTTCCTCGATGCGCTTCATGACCCGCTGATCAAACTGGGGTCGGAAAGCCGGGGTGGTCCCGGTTTCCAGCATCGACCGCAATTCCCTTTCCGCCGCGATCAGCTTTTCCAGTTCCGGCCGGTCCTGTCTTATCTCATCAAGGGCCGTTTCTTCATCAGGCGACAGGCGCCCTTCCACAAACCGTTCAACAAGATTCTGTATATGCTCATCAGTCATGCCGTTGCCCCTGTTATGATTTTGGCCATCTGTGCCTTCCCCCTCGATAATCGTGATAATATCGTCCCGCTGGGCACATCCAGGATGCCCGCTGCTTCTTCCGTGCTAAAACCTTCCATCAGTCGCAAAATCACGACCGCCCTGATGTCCGGAGCCAACTTTCCGAGAGCATATTGCACGAGCTGCCGGTTTTCCGTGTCACGCCCCTGGTCTTCGTTCCCCGGCGTCTCGTCTTGCCAGTCCCGTTCATTGTCCCTGGGTGCGAAGAAGCGCTTCAAACTTCTTTTACGCCGTCGCAGCGCATCACGTGCGCTGTTCATGGCGATCCGGGTGATGTAGGTTTTGAGGGATGCCTGACCTTCAAATCGCTCCATATTCCGGTAAAACTTGATCATGACTTCCTGACCCACTTCATCCGCTTCATCTCTATTGCCAAGCATCGGGATGACCGTCGCGGCGACAACTCCCTGATAACGGCGGACCAGTTCGGCAAAGCTGTCATGATTGCCGTCCCTCGCGCTGCGGATCAGCGACATATCGGTCATATCCTGAACGGATATCATGGAAGAGTGGTATATTTTTCGGCTGCCATGTCATCGTTTCAAGCCAAATTCCGTTTCCCGTCAAGGCGCGCAGCGGTCTTTTCGACTTGTTGTCTGTCCGGAGACCATCCCGGATGCCGGAACATATAGCCAAACACATCCTTGATGGTGTCGGCACGGGCAATGTCCTTGGCCATATTGGCCCATTCGAAAAACGCGATCTTGAACGGGTTGTTGGTCGTGACCGGCGTGACGGTGCCATAGACAATGGCGATATCATCCCGTTCGGCCTGATAAGTTCCGAACAACCGGTCGTATATCATCAAAACAGCGCCGTGATTCTTGTCGAGATATTCCGGGTTGGAGGCATGATGTACGCGGTGGTTTGACGGTGTGTTCAGGAAATTTTCCAGAAAACCCAGCTTTCCTATCCAGCCATTGTGGATCCAGATCTGGTAGAGAAGGCCCGCTGCCAGTGTCACCAATATGCTGACCGGGTGAAAACCAAGCCAGGCCAGGGGCAGGAAGAACACAACTTTCCCGGATATCAGGCTGGTCACTCCCAGCCGGCTGGCAACCGACAGGTTCATGTGGTTGGGCCGGCTTGGCCACTTTCGGCGTCGCCGCCGCCATG
>JBCBZY010000205.1:0-5299 GCA_039815115.1 Pseudomonadota bacterium
AGTCGTTTTATCAAATTGGCGAGGCCGAGATCTTCACCATATTGCTTGATCATCGCACCCAGTGCCTGAACAGCATCATTATCACCTTCCTGGTGGGCCGCTATGACGGCGGTCACTGCCGCACGATCTTTCTCTTCCCAGTCAGGAACGGGTTCAAAAACATCGACGGGTGTGGAACGGCCGCGCAAGGTTATCTTGCCCATTGGGCGATACCAGTCCAGTCCGGTCTTCTCCATGGCTTCCCGGCTGACAAGCACCTTGGTTTCCAGCGCCTTGTTCGCGGCTTCCAGTCGCGCGGCGGTGTTCATGGCATCGCCAAGCGCAGTATATTGTATCCGGCCTTCACCGCCGAAATTGCCGACAATCGCATCGCCATAATGCATGCCGACACGGGTCCGGCCAATCTGCGGTACGCCCTCGGGAACATTTTTCCGAAATTCTTCACCGGCTTCGTAAAGAGCAAAGGCTGCCCGTGCTGCGCGTTCGCCGTCATCGGGATAGGCTATCGGTGCACCCCAGAAGGTGACGAGGGCATCGCCGACAAATTTGTCGATAGTGCCGCCATATTCCAGCGCCACTTCGCTTAGCCGATCCAGATAATCGTTCAGCAATTGTGCCACCATTTCCGGTTCGATCGCGTGGGTCAGCTTGGTGAACCCTTCAAGATCGGTAAACACTGCAAATATCTCGCGTTTCTCGCCGTGCAGGGCGAGTTTCTCCGGATCGCGCAATATTTCTCCGGCAATGGATTTCGGGAGATATTTGCCAAGTGCATTCTGGGCAAAGCTGCGCTGCTTGGAGTTGATCGTCCGGGCGGCCGATCCGACCGAGGCATAGCCCAGCAGCCAGCCGAGACCCCATCCAAAGGCGGGCAATGTGAGCGTATCTATGCCGATATTGTGCAGCACGAACGGGAACACCACGAAGAAAAGAAACTGACTGATCAGGATCAGCGCGATCTTGATCGAATTGCCAATCAGAACGGCGGACAGGCCGCCACAGGCCGCGACGATCAGGGCTGCGGTCCACAGGGCCCAGGTGGGAATGGCTGCGGGCCGGTCATCGTTCAGTAGCTGGGCCAGCATGTGCGCGTGCACTTCCAGTCCAATCATCTTGGCATCGTCGCTTTGCGTGCTGACGTCGTCCTGACTGTTGGCGATCGAACTGATCGGTGTTTCGAACCGGTCGCGGTCGATGAAGTCGCCGCCGATCAGAACATATTTGTCCTTGATAAAGCTGGCGAGCATGTCAGCCGTTGCCGGGTCAGCAAAACTTTCAATGGGGAATTTGTCAAAGACAGGGATTTCGTCATTCACCGCGTTGAAATAACGGATAGCTCCGGAATAACCGGCAAAAGCCGGGTTGGGGCCAGTCATGGCGATGGCGAGAAATGGCGGTGAACCTGCAGGCGGCGCGTTCCAGCGACGTTGGACACCATCGCCGTCTGTATCAAGGCGGATGGTTGTCGGTTTCACATTGCTGTCGGCAAATTCGGTCAGATAATCGTCGAGAAACTGCTGCTGGGCAAACGTGATTTCGGGATTGGTCTCCGCGGAAGCATAGGCGAGATAAGTTGGCGTTTGCATCGCCCGGAACATGTCGATCAGCAGCGGATCATCGTCCTGCGGCATGTCGAACAATATATCGATCCCGATGGACTTCGCTCCGGCGGCGTCAATGGTTTCGAGCGATTGGGCAAGGATAGTGCGATCGACAGGGGAGCGCTGTCCTGTGAGTCGCAGCGTCTCCTCATTGTAGACAATCATGACGATCCGATCATCTTTCTCGACCACCGGTGCAAAAACCGATGCCCGGAGGTCATAAAGCGCCCGTTCGGCATCCTGGATCAGCGGTGTTTTCCAGCTGAAACCGGCAATCAGAATGGCCAGGATCAGGAAAAGCAACGTAAAGGTGAGGCGGACCGGGCCCAGTTGCGCGAAAATCCGGCGGAGCGATTGCATGGCGCTCCGGGCTTCTTTCTGCACATCGCGGCCGCCGTCGGCCGGGTCCTGGGTGATCGCTTCACTCGCCATTATTTCAAGACATTATCCCGGGTGGAGTTGCTTTTGTCGGCATCATTGGCCGCGGTCCGTTCGCCCGGCAGGAAGGGTCTCGCGCCATCGCCGATAATTGCAAAGCCGGACCAGTAATAGGGATGCGACGTGACCGGATCATCCATCAGCTTGCGCTGGGATGTCCGGAGCGCGGTTGCAACGGACCGGCCCTGACCGTCTTCAAACAGGCCGCCGATCAGCCGTTCCGTGGCCTGGAAATCGTCTGGTGCGGGCCAGTGGCTGGCAAGAACCGAGCGGCTGCCCGCGCCGATGAAGGAGCGCACCAGTCCATCCAGAGCGGTGCCACCGCCACTGCTGACACCGGCTTCCCGTGTGGCCGAGATGCTGGCCTTTCCTGCGGTATCGCAGGCAGACAGAATGACGATGTCGGCATCCAGTTTGAGCTCGAAAATCTCGTCAAAAGCCAGGAGACCATCGGACTCAGACTCACCGAATGACGTCAGCAAGGCCGGTTTGGCCGGGCAGGACGGATTGGGAGCCGTCACCAGACCATGAGTGGCAAAATGCAATATGCGATATTCCGAAATATCGCCCTTTGCGAGGATGCGGTCGTCGGTAAAGGCTGTTCCGGTCAGCAGTTCGGATCCGGACTGACCAATGATCGACCGCGCCTGACGCAGTTCGGCGTCGGAAATCGGCTTGTTCCATTCACTGAGCGACCATTGACAGCTGGCGTCCGTGCCTTCCGCCTCCAGCCGGCCCTGGGCCACCCGCGCATCGGCAAGAACCGGATTATTCTGACCGAGGCCGAGATATTCCTGCTGTGCCGTTGATGCCGGCGCCAGCCGCGCGTCGGTAAATGCCCTCGCGGAAACCGCTGTGCTGACATTGGTATTACCGCCCAGCCAGTTGACGTCCGTAAAGTCGAACGGATCGCCGTCTGGCTCTCCGGTTCTTGCCAGATAGCCGGCCACGGATGCATCATCTGCCACCAGCAGATTGATCGGCAGACGCAGCAGCGCGCCGTCGGGTTCGAAAATCAGATGTTCGGTTGAGGCGAGGCGGGCCGCCACCGGTTCAAACAGGTCCTTGTACAAATCCCGGGCGGCTTCGATGTCAAAAGGATAGGTCACATATTGCCCGTTTTCGAGCGTCGATATCGAGGCGCGCAAATTGTCGACTTTGCTGTCCAGCTGGCTTTCCCGAAGATCCACCTGCCAGGCGCGGGCGTCATTCTGGTCCGCGTAGAACATGAAAATGTCCCCGCCGACGATCGCCATCCGCATATAGGCTTCGTCTGCGGTCATGTTCGAACGGAGGTCCTCAAGGCTGATGAAGCGACTGGCGACGGCCCGGTATTGCGGGAATTCGGCGAGCGCCACCTGGGTCAGCTGCTGGCTGCGTTCGAGCTGGTCGATCTCCGCCGCCAGATCATTGCGCGCGCGCCGTACAGACGATGTCTGCTCGACCTTGCCGAGAGAGGAAAAGCGGATCCGCAGCCGTTCGATATTGCGCGCCAGATTGGTGGATTGCCGGAACAGACGGGCGGCTTCATCCGTGCCCCCACTGAGCTCTCTGGCCAGCACGGCATTGGTTTCGGCCACACCCGGGCGGATCAGGATCTGGGTGGCCTTGAAAAATTCCTCTCCGGCAGTCGGATCGTCCGCGAGCAGACGGAAATAGGGTGCCAGCTGATTGTTGAGACCGGTGACGGCGTTGCGCTTGCCCAGCGAACTGTCGACAACTTCCGCATATATCTGACGGGCTTCGTCCTGCCGACCCTGGCGCAGCAGGAACGATGCGAGGCGCGCCTTGGCGCCGTTGACCGATTTGGTTTCGGGATACTGGATGGAAAGCAGCTCCAGCCCGTCGCGCAACAGCTGCTCCGAACGTGACGCGTTGCCATCCGCTTCGGCGATCAGGGCGAGTTCGGACAAAACCTGCACCCGCAGCCGGGTGATCGATGTCACCCGCCCGTCCCGAACCGCAATAGCCTGATTATAGGCGGTGATCAGATTGTTCCGCGCAGAGTCCCGCTCGCCGCGGATGCGCTGTGCGGTCCCAACCAGCTGCAATGCCTGCGCATCAATGATTTCCGACCGTTCGCGATCAGTCAGCTTCAAGTCGTCCGTGAAGCCGAGCAGATTGGCGGTGCGGTTGCTGCCGTTGATGCGCGTGGAAATGGGAGAGGTGATCTCGAGATTTTCGAGCAGCGCCTTTTCCTGCTCGGCCACCGCGTCGACAGGACGCATGATCAGCTCGACTGCCTCGTCAAACCGCCCCTGATTGAGCAGATGCATGCCCTGAAAATTCCGGCGCAGTCGCTGATTGACTGGATCGCTGGATGAAACTGCCAGGGACCGTTCGAACAACCGCTCGGCCTCGGCAAATTCGCCGAGATTGGATTTTTGAAGGGCGCGGTTGATCAGATATTCTTCGGGGTCAATATCATCGCCCTTTTGCCCGGCGGTGCGCTGTTGCAGCGTCTCAAAAAAGGCGGCGGCTTCGGCATAGTCGCCGCTAAGATTGCGCCGATAGCCCTCGGCCAGCGCCTGTTCGGGCTGCAGTGTCGAAGCCTGTACGCGCGCAAAGGCGAAAGGATCGGCGATGGATGTCAGCGCCACATCAACCGAACCTTCGACAATCTCGTCGCTGATAATGGATTTGAGCGCCAACAGGGTCGCGCTGTCATAAGCGGAGAGGCCTTCCGCGACATAGCTCGTGTTGCCATCACGGCCTTCAAAAATGGAATAGGACACAGGTTCTGCAGAAAGCTGACACTGAGTCTGAACAAATCCCCCCTCCGCGTTTCCAGATGAGGCTTCGGGGCACACAACCGGTTCCTGGCGATGGGGGGCGATGCGGGCGAGCAGCTGGTCGGATGTGGAACGCGAGGAATAGACATAGCCGACGGGTCTGGCCGAGTCCCGGCACACTACTGCCCAACTACGGTCAAACATGGATTCCTTGGCCTTGTTGCTCAGGCTGCGGTCCTGGACCTGACACAATATGCCGCCGCTCTTGCCTATCGGAAAGCTGTCCCGGAGTGTCACTGGTGTTCCCTGGGCATGCGCAATAGTCGGGCTCGTGGCCAGCGCGATGGCGACGCACAACAGGCTTGCTTGTTTCAGACGGATCATATTCCCCCCCACAGTTTCCAGTCCGATCTGGCCCCTTGCACAGACGGACTCGGTTGCGACCCGGAAATGTCCCTCAAAAAACGACATAAGCGACGTTTTCGAGTCTGGTATAGTAATTTATGGACTCAGCAGGCAACTTGTCGG
>JBCBZY010000173.1:0-5984 GCA_039815115.1 Pseudomonadota bacterium
CCGGTTTTCAAACTCGTGTCCGGCAGTTTTTCGCGCAGCAAACGGTCGAGGTGGGCGGATTCGATCGAGCGATAGCCATTGGCAATGCTCCGGCTATATGCAGGGAAATGCACATCATAGCTGTCCCACTTACGCGAAATCAGCGGATCGACCAGCCATCGGCTTTCCGGCTCGATATCGCTTTCGAAAAAGGACCAGATATGATTGCCGCCAAAATGATCTTCGGCCTCGATCAGGGCGATTTCCAGATCCGGACGCAGTTCCCGCAATGCCAGTGCGATCAACCCCCCGGCCAGTCCGCCGCCGGCAATGGCCAGATCATACTGATTTGGGGGAGTGGCATTTCTGGACATGGCGAAGCCTTAGCCCAAGGCAGAGCAAGGGGAAAGCCTGTCTGAAAGCAGGTACGCAATTATTCGAATTTGACTTGCTCCGCTGCCGGTCGCCGCATATTCCCGGCTCATGGATTTGCTGCTTCCCATCCTTTTGTCAGCCATCGCGATGACCTTTATCATCGGCATCCGCTATTTGCTGAGCAGCGGGTTTTTCGCCTGGCTCACCAATCGGGTAAAACCTGGACAATATGTCGCGCTCGGGTCTCAAATGACCAGAGAACGAGGCTGGTCGCTGGCCTCGGCAGCCATTTATGGCATTCCCGCGGGTATTGTCGCCTGGGGCTGGCAGAATGCGGGCTGCACGCAAATCTATACAGACATCAATATGTACCCAATCTGGTATTTGCCCATTTCGCTTTTTCTGTATCTTTTTGCCCACGACACTTGGTTTTACTGGACGCACCGACTTTTTCACCGTCCGTCATGGTTCCGCATCGCACATGCCGTGCATCATGACAGCCGTCCCCCGACGGCATGGGCGGCGATGAGTTTCCATCCGGTTGAAGCCTTGAGCGGCGCCATCGTCATTCCCGCTCTGGTCATCGCGGTCCCGATTCATGTCGGCGTTTTGGCTATTGTGCTGCTGATAATGACCGTTATGGGAGTGACTAACCATATGGGGTGGGAAATGTTCCCGCGCTGGCTGGTTCAGGGGTCGTTAGGGAAGGGCTTGATAACCGCTTCCCATCACGAAAAACATCACGAGTTGTACAGGGGTAATTATGGTTTGTATTTCCGGTTTTGGGATAAGGTCTGCGGCACTGATATCGGGCTTGGGACTTTTGATGACAGTGCCACTCGGCGGGGCAACAGCTAATCAGGCGGCAGTGGCGCCGGTGGTGGCCGCCACTCTGGATATCTCCATCACAAATCTTCGCTCGCAAAAAGGCGATGTGCTGGTGTGTCTGAGCAAAAATCCGAAATATTTCCCAGATTGCCGCAAGGATGATCAGGCCCGCAAATTGAAAGTGGCCGCAACAGACGCCTCCAGTATCTTGATCACGGATGTCGCGCCTGGAACTTATGCCGTTGCGCTTGTTCACGACGAGAACGCCAATGGAAAGATGGATATGCGCCTGTTCCTTCCGCGCGAGGGCTTTGGCTTTTCCCGCAATCCGAAAATCGGGATGGGTCCGCCCAAGTTCAAGTCGGCACAGTTCACCGTCGGCACCGATGATGCAAATTATGCCGTGAAAATGAAATATATTCTGTGATCGGACCATGAAATGACTTGGAACCAGCGCATCACCTGCGCATTATAGAGAAATGACCAAAACCATTTCCCCCATCGCAAGAACTTTCAAAAATGCCGTTCCTGCCGCAGCGCTGCTGTTCAGCGCAGCAACGGCCAGCGCCCAGGAACAGGCACCACCCGCCGGCCAGCAACAGGGGCCGCCAACGGAAACCGTGTTTGATGGCGATTATCTGACGGTTGGCATCGGCGCAGTTGTCGGTTCCAGCTATGAAGGCTCGGACAATTATACAATTTCTCCGTTGCCCGTCATCCTGGGCAGCTTTGCAGGAGTAGATTTTCAGCCACGCGGTCCAGGCGTTGCACTGGATGTGATCCCCGATCAGGACCGAGCAAAAATCGATTTCGTGCTCGGTCCGGTCGTGCGTGCAAGATTTGACCGGAACAACTCCATTGAGGATGACGTTGTCCGCAGCCTCGGCGAGCTGGATGTTGCGGTGGAACTGGGCGGTGTCGCCGGGGTGCAGGTGAACCGCATATTGCATCCGTTTGACTCGATCACCGCCGAAGTCGACTTGCGCTGGGATGTGGCTGGCGCCCATAGCGGCATGGTTGTGTTTCCCAGTCTGACCTATTTCACGCCAATCAACCGGGGCGTGGCAGTCAGCCTTTCCTTGAGCGCGGAATATGTCGATGATGATTATGCCGATTACTATTTCTCGATCACACCTGACGGCTCAACAGCCAGCGGCTTGCCGACTTTTGCCGCCGAAGGTGGATGGAAAAATGTTGGTGCCACCGTATTTGCAGGTATTGATCTGGACGGGGATGCCACCAATGGCGGTTTTGGAGTGATATTTATCGGCAGCTACTCCCGTTTGCTGGAAGATGCCAGGCGCTCGCCGGTTACGTCGATCCGCGGCTCCGCCGACCAGTTTTTCGGAGCCGTGGGAATCGGGTACACATTCTAGCGAGCTTGCCTGCTACAAAGACTTTCGATCCGTCGTCGTTTCCCTGCTGACATCCGCACTGAGCCCTGCTAACTGCGCCGCATGACCGACCGCTCCCATATCCGAAATTTCTCCATCATTGCCCATATTGACCATGGAAAGTCGACACTGGCTGATCGGCTGATCCAGTATACGGGAGGACTGACCGAGCGGGAAATGAGCGAGCAGGTGCTCGACAATATGGATATCGAGCGCGAACGGGGGATTACGATCAAGGCGCAGACCGTTCGCCTGAGCTATACCGCCAAAAATGGCGAGCATTACGAACTCAATCTCATGGACACGCCGGGACATGTGGATTTCGCCTATGAAGTGTCACGCAGTCTGGCCGCTTGCGAGGGCGCTCTTCTGGTGGTCGACGCGGCGCAGGGAGTGGAGGCGCAGACTCTGGCCAATGTCTATCAGTCGATCGAACATGATCACGAGATTTTGCCGGTGCTCAACAAGATTGATCTGCCTGCGGCGGAACCGGAGCGTGTTCGAACAGAGATTGAAGAGATCATCGGACTGGATGCCTCCGAAGCCGTGATGGCGTCTGCCAAGTCCGGGATCGGGATCCAGGACATTCTGGAACAGGTGGTGGAAAAGATCCCAGCTCCGGGCGGCGATCGCAATGCGCCACTGAAAGCCATGCTGGTGGACAGCTGGTATGATCCCTATCTTGGCGTTGTTATTCTTGTTCGCGTGATTGACGGATTGCTAACCAAGGGGCAGCGGATCAAGTTCATGGCGCAGGGTACGGAACATCTGGTCGACCGTGTCGGCTGCATGCGCCCCAAGATCGAACAGCTTCCGGAACTTGCAGCCGGTGAGATCGGCTTCATTACGGCCCAGATCAAGGAAGTTTCCCAGACCGCAGTCGGCGACACGATCACCACTGTGAAAAACGGCGCGGCGGAGGCTCTTCCGGGATTCAAGGAAGTGCAATCAGTGGTGTTTTGCGGGCTTTTCCCGGTTGATGCAGCGGATTTTGAAAAACTGCGCGAAAGCATCAGCAAGTTGCGGCTGAACGACGCGAGCTTCACCTTCGAAATGGAAACCAGTGCTGCTTTGGGGCAAGGGTTCCGGTGTGGTTTTCTGGGGCTTTTGCATCTTGAGATCATTCAGGAGCGGCTGACCCGCGAATATGATCTGGACCTGATCACAACCGCTCCGTCTGTCGTCTACCGAATGGTCATGAATGACGGGTCCGAGCAATTTCTGCACAATCCGGCGGACATGCCCGATGTGGTGAAGATTGCTGATATCGAGGAACCTTGGATTGAAGCGACGATTTATTGCCCGGACGAATATCTCGGCGGCATATTGAAACTCTGTCAGGATCGGCGAGGGGTGCAAAAAAATCTCACCTATGTCGGTGATCGGGCGCAGGTGGTTTACGAACTACCGCTCAATGAAGTGGTATTCGACTTTTATGATCGCCTGAAGAGTATTTCCCGCGGCTACGCGAGTTTTGACTATCATCAGATCGGCCTGCAAAGCGGTGATCTCGTGAAGATGAACATTCTCGTCAATGGCGATCCGGTGGACGCGCTCAGTATGATCGTCCATCGGGCAGCGGCCGAAAGCCGAGGTCGTCACATGTGTGAAAGGCTCAAGGATCTGATCCCGCGCCATCTGTTCAAGATTCCTGTGCAGGCGGCAATTGGCGGAAAGGTGATTGCGCGCGAGACCATTGCCGCGATGCGCAAGGACGTGACTGCCAAATGTTATGGCGGCGATATCAGCCGGAAAAAGAAGCTGCTCGACAAGCAAAAGAAGGGCAAGGCGAAGATGCGGGAATATGGCAATGTCAGCATTCCCCAGGAGGCGTTTATCGCGGCATTGAAGATGGGTGACGAGGCCTGATCCGCAGAAAATCTGCGTTCATGGTTTTCAAATTGTCACAATCGAACTATATCCGAAGATCGGGTCGTGCCATTTTGACGGGCACTGGGGCATGTTGGAATTGTTTGAATCACGCAGTCGGCGTGAAAAAGACAAGCGAGAGCTTAAATATCTTTTTGATCAATATGGGGACAAGACGCGTTCCATTTTGCGGAAGCGTGTTCTGGCAACGATGGACAATGATCGCGACTGTCGACACTGGCGCAGATTATTGCGCAAGGCTCGGCAATTTGAGCGCTAGACAGTCTCTGCGCTAGCTTTTCGCTGGAGCAGAGTTTTTCATTTCGCACGGCTTTATTCGGCCTGGAAGAGGCGCCTTGCCGACGGGGCGAAAGCGGGCAAAATAGCCGCCCAGTTCAGGCCGTTCCATAAATCCCAGTAGCTGATAACCGACCGCCTCAAACTCACAGAAAAGCTGCTTCGGGGCGATTCCATGTTCTTCAATCGGCCGGTTGACATCGACAACAATGACTTCACCGGGATTGTCCTTGTCCCGCTTGATCGCGGGGCGCAAACGGGCCAGAAAAGCATAGGGCTCACGCACCTCATGGTACATGTGAACCATGAAGACCCGATCAAAGCTGTTTTCAGGCAGACGCGGATCGTCCCCAGCACCGAGCTTGATCGAGACATTGTCGAGGTCATCCCGAGCTACCCGATCTGCGAGACGAGTGATCGCCGCTTCGTCAATATCCTGGGCGAGGACCCGGCCCTCGGCTCCCACCTTCTCGGCCAGGCGAACGGTATAATATCCTTCTCCTGCGCCGATATCCGCTACTGTCATGCCTGCTTGCAGACCTGCAGCGACCATGATTTCCTCTGCTTCTCCCACCTTGTCTCGTGCGGTTTCCGTAGACCACTGATTGCTTCCTAGCCTGGCCACCGGACGGGAAGCCGGCGGATAGGCCAGGGAGGTCTCGGGGCGATTGGCATCTGCTTCGCTGACTCGCTTGCACCCGGATAACGGGGTCGCCAGCGACACCGGAACGACAATCAGGACAGCCAGATTGCGCAAGTTTGGAAAGGTTCCGATCATGATGTCAGGTTAGGCGAGGGGCGCACGGTGTTCAATGGTCTTGATCAATCCGAATGCTGTAAACGGGGCGGGTCAATCCACATCCTCCACTTCGACTTGTTCTCCGGTAACTCTCTGGGAAAGGGCTGCAGCAATGAAATCATCCAGAGCGCCATCGAGCACATCACTTGGGGAACTGCTTGTCAGCCCGGTGCGCAGGTCTTTCACCATCTGATAGGGTTGCAGCACATAGGAACGAATCTGGTGTCCCCAGCCGATTTCGGTTTTGGCTTCATATTCGCCCGTTGCCTCGGCTTCGCGCCGCTGCAATTCCGCTTCGTAAAGCCGGGCCTTCAGCATGCCCATAGCGGTTGCCCGATTCTTGTGCTGACTGCGGTCATTTTGGGAGGCAACGACAATGCCGGACGGTTGGTGAGTGATCCGCACAGCGCTGTCTGTCGTGTTGACATGCTGGCCACCGGAAC
>JBCBZY010000362.1:0-2633 GCA_039815115.1 Pseudomonadota bacterium
CCGTACCGGATCGCGAGTGAAAAACTCCTCGTCAGGCAAAGCGAGCCTGCCACGATCCAGCGTGAATCCTTTCAGTTTTTTGGGACGCCGCGTAATGTTCGGAATGAACCGCCGCACGCCGGCGTTGTGGGTCTCGTCCAGATGAGCGAGAAACACACCGGTCAGGTTACCGACCACTTTCGCGTTGAGAAAATAATATTGCATGAACCGTTCAACGGCCGACTTGCCGGTGCGTTCGGCAAAGCGCATGCGAGCCGCTATTTCGGGTTGCAGATCAAAGGTCAGCCGGTCTTCGCAGCGGCCCGTAATATCATGCATGTGGCACCGGACCGCCCACAGAAAATTCGCGGCCTTGCGGAATCTCTTGAACTCGTCCGCTGTTAACAGATCGACATCAACCAGCTCTTCGGCAGAAGACACCCGGTGGATATATTTGCCGATCCAGTACAACGTCTGCAGGTCGCGCAGGCCGCCTTTGCCTTCCTTGACATTGGGTTCAACGACATAGCGGCTGTCGCCCATGCGCCGGTGCCGCGCGTCCCGTTCGGCCAGCTTTTCAGCTACAAAGCTGCTTTGGGTTCCGGAGACAACATCAGCAAAGAAGCGCATTTTGGCTTCCTCGTAGACGTCGGTATCTCCCCAGATATACCTACCCTCCAGCAGCGCCGTGCGAATAGAGAGGTCCTCTTTCGCCATCCGGACCATTTCATCGATCGACCGGCTGCTCTGGCCCAGCTTGAAGCCCATGTCCCACAGCCAGTAGAGCATCGCTTCGATCACCTGCTCGGTCCAGCTGGTCTGCTTGAACGGGGTGATGAAGGCAATATCCACATCACTATGCGGCGCCATTTCTCCGCGACCATATCCCCCGACCGCCATCACGGTAATGCGTTCGCCGGCTGAAGGATTGTTCACCGGATATTGATGCCGGACGGCGATATCATGGATCAAGCGGACCAGCTGATCGACCAGAAAGGACTGCGCTGCCGCAGCCTCATGGCCCGCCGACGGTTTCTCGAGCAATCGCCGGCCAATTTCCGCTCGTCCATCCGCCAGTGCGTCCTGCAACAGGTGCAGGATCTTGCTGCGGGCCTTTGCAACACCTTCGTCAGCGATCAGCTCTTCAATCTGATCGGCCAGTGCCCGGCGATCGATGACATCCCTTTGTCGTACGACCCGGGTTCCGGGCTCTGCGACGGGTTTCGGGATGTCGGCGCGTATGTTCATCCGGTTTCTGCAAGCATTTCACGGTGCTTCTTGGCAAGCACGATCTTGGCGATTTTCGCGGTGCCCAGCTTGGGCAGCGGCTCGTCATATTGCCAGATGTGGACCGGCATTTTGAACGGCGCGAGCTTGTCCTTCAGATAGTCGAGCAGCTCGTCCTGCGACAGGCTGTAGCCATTCTTCACATGATAGACGAGCGCGGGAACCTCGCCAAACCGCTCGTCATCGACCCCGAAAATGCAGGCCTCGGCAATCGAGGTGTTGGAGTAAATCGCATCTTCCACTTCCTGGCAGCTGATATTCTCGCCGCCGCGGATGATGATCTCTTTCTTGCGGTCGACAATATAGAGATAGCCCTCTTCATCAAAATAGCCGATGTCGCCGGTGCGGAAATAGCCGTCGTCGGTAAAGGCCTCTTTCGTCGCCTGCTCGTTATTCCAGTAGCCGGTGAAATTGGCGGACGTGCGGATACAGACTTCGCCGCGTTCGCCCTGAGGCATCTTGTTGCCGTCATCGTCCAGTATCCCAACATCGACGATCGGGGGCGTCGCCCGTCCCGTGCTGTCGGGATGCGCAAGATAGTTTTCATTTTGATTGGAGCAGCCGACACCATTGGTTTCGGTCAGCCCATAGCCGATAATCGGGAAACCTTCGCCCATCGCTTCCTTGATCCGCTTGACATGCTCGACCGGCCGCGGCGCGCCGCCAGCGGCCATCGAGACACAGGTGCTGAGGTCATAGTCTTTGAGATTGGGATGCGAATAAATTTCCATGCTCATCAGCGGCACGCCGACGAAATAGGTCACCTTTTCCTTCTCGATCAGCTTCATCGCAGCTTCGGCATCCCACTTGTTCAGCATCACCAGCTTGCGGCCAATCGCATAGCTAACCAGCACCAGCGGCACGGAGGCGGTCACGTGGAAGAGCGGTACGGCGACCATCGCGGTCGGCTGAATATCCGGCATCGTGCCGGCCTCTTCCATGATGTGCACCATGACGGCGACAGCGCCAACAAAGCTCATCGCGCCCTGCACAACCGAGCGGTGCTCGGCATAAGCACCCTTGGAGCGCCCTGTTGAGCCCGAGGTGAAAAGGATGGTCGCATTGTCCTCAGGAGAAATCTCCGGCATCGGCGTTTCGGCGCTGCCGCCATTGGCCATGATCACCTTGAGGCCTTCGAGCGGCATCTGGTCATGTTCGAAAATCAGCAGCTTCGCGCCGGTATCGCGATCCAGTTCGCTCAGCCGGGCCGCCCGCTGCGGGTCTGCAAACACCAGCGAACAGCCGACATCCTCAATGCCGTCAGCCAGCTCGTCGCCCTGCCACCAGCCGTTCAGCTTCGTGCTGATCCCGCCGGCCAGGGTAATCGCCATGTCGAGAATGATCCAGTTGGCCGAATTGCGCGCGGC
>JBCBZY010000192.1:0-5559 GCA_039815115.1 Pseudomonadota bacterium
AGTGCTGTCGCCGAAACCCCAAGATCGCGGGCGAGGGCGCTCAGACCGAGATCGGGATGCTCCTGATCGGTCAGTCGCACCATTCCCAGTTCCAGCGCAGCAGATCTCAGATCTCCGTGGTGATAGGCCGGTTTCGACGCACTCACTGGACGGGTGTTCCGGCCGTCAGACAGCCAATGTTGACACTGTTAGCATTTTGCTCCATGTTAACAGCATAAACATTGCGACTCGCTTTGCAAGACCTACTGTGCAAGCTCATTCGGGAAGGACATCGGGCATGCTGATATACGCGATTGTGGCCGCCATATTGGGCGTGATAGTCGGCATTGCGCACAGCGTGCTGGGCGAACGTGTGCTGCTGGGTCCGCTTTACAAGGAACCGTCAACCGGTGTGCTGGCGAGCCGCTCTTCCCGCGATATCATCCGCGCGGTTTTCCATATTCCAACCATCGCCTGGTCGGCGCTTGGTATCGCCGTCCTCATCAACCGGATGCAAGGCGGCGGCGATCTGCTGCCGCTGACGGCTGCGATCATTTTCGTTCTGTCCGGCATCGGCAATCTGGCGGCCTTGCGCCGACCGCATCCGGGCGGGCTGATACTTCTGGCAATGGCCGCGGCGACGCTGGCCGATATATATTATAACTGAAGGGAATTCCCATGGCTTCCGTAATCGAAAAAACCATCCGTGCCGCGGTCACTCCGGTGATGACCGGTGTTGCCAATTTCAATCGCAAGCGCTTGCCCGAACCCAAAGAGGGCCACCCCTATCTGACCGGCGTACACCAGCCGATGCAGAGCGAGGAAACCATCTCGGCGATGCAGGTCACCGGCTCGATACCGACGGAGCTCGATGGCCGCTACATGCGGATCGGTCCCAATCCGGTGACCCCGCCACAAGAGGCGAGCTATCACTGGTTTGTCGGCGACGGCATGGCCCACGGGATCCGGGTCAAGGACGGTGAGGCCGTCTGGTACCGCAATCGCTGGATCCGCTCCAATGCGGTCAGCGATGCCCTGGATGAACCGCGCAAGCCGGGGATCCGCAAACCGCGCAGCGATACAGCCAATACCAATATTGTCGAAATTGGCGGCAAGACATTCGCCATTGTCGAGGCCGGGGGATTTCCGGTCGAACTGACGGACGAACTCGATACCGTGAAGCACAATCCGTTTGACGGCACGCTGACCAACGCCTTTTCCGCCCATCCGCATGTCGATACGAAAACCGGCGAGATGCATGCCATCTGCTATGACGCTCCGGTGGCCGACACGGTCTGGCACGTTGTGGTCAGTCCGGAAGGCAAGGTCACTCGCGAGGAACCGATTACGGTCAAGGATGGCCCGTCCATTCATGACTGCCAGATCACCGAGAAGAATGTGCTGGTCTTTGATCTGCCAGCGACATTCTCGATGAAGCGGATGCTGGCCGGCTACGCCTTCCCTTATGACTGGAACCCGGACCATGGTGCCCGCGTTGGACTGCTGCCGAAGACTGGCAGCAATGAAGACATCATCTGGTGTGAACTGGACGAGCCATGCTATGTCTATCATCCCGCTAATGCGTTCGAGACGGATGACGGCAAGACGATCGTCGACGTGGTGGTGCATGAAAGCACCTATGCGAGCTCGACCTTTGGCCCCGGCGGAACCTGGTCGCGTTTGGAGCGCTGGACGATCGATCCGGTCAGCCGAAAGGTTGATCGCAAAATCCTGCACGACCGACCCCAGGAATTTCCGCGCTATGACGAGCGTTTGACGAGCCAGCCCTATCGCTATGCCTATACAATCTCCCTGGGCGGTGAAGATGGCGATTTTGATGTCGCGGGCAATGAGCTGTTCAAGCATGATCTGAAGACCGGTGAAACACTGACCCGCGATTTTGGGGAAGACCGGCATCCGGGCGAATTTGTCTTTGTTCCGCGTGGCGAAGGTTCCGGTGAAGATGAAGGCTGGCTGATCGGACTGGTGATTGATGCCAAAAACGAAACCAGCGAGCTGACCATCCTGAAGGCCGATGATTTTCTCGGCGAACCACAGGCGGTCATTCATGTCCCGCATCGGATTCCTCCGGGCTTCCATGGCAACTGGGTGGCAAGTTAAAGGCCGGTTTTCCTCCCTGTTGCGCAGCAATGGGGAGGTGGCATCGCGCAGCGATGACGGAGGGGCATTGCACGTGACCCCTCCACCAGCTTCGCTGGTCCCCCTCCCCAAAGCTTTGCTTCAGGGAGGACCATGCGTAACCTTGGCAAACGTAACTCCCTGGGTGGTCGGCGACGTCATCGCCGCCTAACAAAAAAGCGGCTTGTCGCCGCGCTTCCTTTCACTGACACTCAGGTTTCTGAGATCAAGGAGGCCGTCATGAAAACAGCCATTGTCACCGGCGCATCCAGCGGTATTGGCGAAGCCACGGCGCGCAAGCTGGTGGCGGACGGCTATAATGTCATGCTGGCCGCGCGCCGCGCCGACCGGCTTGAAGCGCTGACGGCGGAACTGGGCGAACAGGCGGCGTTCCATGTCACGGATGTCAGTAGCCGTACGGATCAGGAAGCCCTGGCCGCCGCCACAACGGAACGCTTTGGTCAAGTCGATGCGCTGGTCTGCAACGCCGGCATCATGCCGGTGTCCCTTATCGAAAAGGGCCAGGTCGAAGACTGGGACCGGATGATCGACGTCAACCTGCGCGGCGTGCTTTACGGTATCAATGCGGTCCTTCCGCAGATGATCGACCGCAAGGATGGCCATGTGGTCATCATCTCGTCAATTGCCGCGCTCCAGACCTTTCCCTCCAGCGCGGTTTACTCGGCGACAAAGGCCGGTGTGCGCTCGATGAGCGATACGCTGCGCAAGGAAATGACCGCGCACGGTGTCCGGGTCACGACGATATTTCCCGGCGGAGTGAAGACCGAGCTGGGCACCACCATCAAGGACCCGTCCGTGCTCGAGATGATGGGCGGCGTATTCAATTTTGAGTTTCTCGAACCGGAAAATCTCGCGGACAGCGTTGCTTATGTGCTCAATCAACCGCCATCGGTCTGTGTCGGGGAGCTGATGATCCGGCCGACCGGACAGGCCTGATCTGCCCGCTCAGATATTTTCCAGCCGGCAGCCGCGTTTTTCGAGAATAGGCCGCATGTCGCGATAGGCGGCCGGCGTATCGGTCAGCGGGATGTAGGGATGGAGATGGTGCACGATATGATATTGCATGCCCATTGAGCCAATATTGCCCCAGCTGCTTTTGAAAGCCCGCGTATCCTTGTAGCGGCCCTGGCCATCGCCGGGATGGTGGGGAGCCCAGCTCAGGAAAAACTGAATGTAGGTCAGGCCGATATGCCGCGGAAGCCACCAAAGCAGCGCCGCTTCGATCGCGTAACCGGACAGCGCCAGCGCGATCAGGATAGCGAAATGGGCGAGCTGAAACAACGCGCCGTCGAGCAGCAGATCTTCGCGGCCGACGTCCCTCAGGATATCGCCATATTTGTTAAAGCCACCTTTGGCGCCGGGCTGCCGGTTCTGGATAGACTTCCAGATCGCCGCCCATGGCCCGGGTGCCATGCTGCTATAGTCCGGGTCCTTGTCGGGATCATTGGCATGGAGATGATGCTGAATATGGGTGGTCTTGGCGACCCGATAGGGAAGAACCAGCGGAATGGTCGACAGATGCCCGACCGTTTCATTGAGCCAGCGCCATTTGGTGCCCTTGCGTCCGATAATATCATGCTGTGCTTCATGGGAAGGCAAATAGCAAAGCATGACGTTGAGTGTCGCAATCGGGAAGGCGACCCAGAGCGGCATGATGTCCAGAAATACCAGCGGCCAGAGGGCCAGCCAGACGGCGAGATTGCCAAGACCCCAGATCACCGCTTCCCAGGGCAGGCGACCGGCATATTTGCGGGCAATGGCCTGTTCCTGTTTGCGCAGATCGGCGGATGCGGCGGTCCTGCTCATATCCAGCGTCCCCGCAACTGGGCGATCAGACCCCAGCTGCCCCCAATTGCGATACCGATGGCGAGAGGGGAAAGTCCGGCCATATCTGCCCAGCCGGTCAGCGAGAGAATTTGGGCGCAGAGCGGGCCCAGAAAAGCCAGGCCGAAAATCAGCGGCATGAAATGCAGGATATTCTTCAGGACAAATTGCATAACCCTCTCCCGAGGGTGGAATCACTAGCGGAAGCTTTCCCGAATTTCAAATAATTCACACTATTGTCAGTAACCGGTCAGCCCGTTTTTTTGGCCCGATCGTCGTTCCGGGCCGCGTCATCATCCGGATTCTCGGACTTGACTGGAATAGCTGCCGGGGCGTTTCCGGTTCCCGGCTCGGGCGATGTGCGGCCTGCGATCTCGTGCGCCGGCATGGCCTTGTCAAACAGATAGCCCTGTACCTGGACACAACCGTCCAGCTTGAGCTGGTCCAGCTGACCATCACGCTCGACACCTTCGGCAGTCGTGACCATACCCAGACTGGATGCCAGTCCGGTGACCGCCCGAATAATCGCCCGGCAGTCTTCCCGGCTGTCGACATCCTCGACAAAACAGCGGTCGATCTTGATCTTGTCGAACGGGAAGCTGCGCAAATAGTTGAGCGAGCTGTAGCCGGTACCGAAATCATCCAGCGCGATGCGCACACCGAGCGCGCGAATCTTGTGGAGCAGGTCGACATTATTCTGACTGTCGTTCATCAGAACCGACTCGGTAATCTCCAGTTCGAGCCGCGCCGGATCAACGCGGGTGGCAGCCAATGCGTTGACAATTGTCGGTATCAGGTTCGGGCTGCGCATCTGGGAGGGCGAGAGATTGACGGCCACGCTCAGATGACCGGGCCAGTTGCGCAGTTCCTCCAGAGCAGAACGCAAAACCCATTCACCCAGCTGCACGATCAGGCCGGACTCCTCCGCAACCGGGATGAACGCGTTGGGCATGATCATGCCCTTGTCCGGATGATGCCAGCGTAGCAGTGCTTCATAGCCGATTGTGTCGCCGCTCTCGATGTTGACCAGCGGCTGATAGTGCAGCTCAAGCTCGTCCCGGTGCAGCGCTGAGCGCAGGTCCAGTTCGATGTTCCGCCGGTCCTGAAATGCCGTACCCATGGAATCTTCAAATACCGAAACACAGCCGCGACCATTATTTTTGGCATGATAGAGCGCAATATCCGCGAATTTCAGAAGTTCGTCTGCGGTGGATCCGGGAGATGCACAGATGGCGATGCCGATGCTCGCCCCGGACAGCATCGGCTGTCCCTCGATCATGATCGGCTCGGACAGCTTGCCGATAATCGCCGCCGCTTTCCGTTTGGCTTCGGCATCCGAACCGATATGGCGGAGCGAAATGACAAACTCGTCACCGCCCAGCCGGGCGACCACATCTTCCACGCCGATCGCGTCTTCCAGCCGATTGGCGACTGCCCTGAGCACAAGGTCTCCTGCCCCGTGCCCCAGCGTATCGTTGATGCTCTTGAAATTATCGAGATCGAGATAAAGGACAGCCAGCTGCTGACCCGGTTTCAGACGGGCGATGGATCTTTGCAGTGACTGGTTGAACAATGCGCGGTTGGGCAGATCGGTCA
>JBCBZY010000174.1:0-5970 GCA_039815115.1 Pseudomonadota bacterium
AGTGTATTCGCCCGCGAGATATTGTCGAAGGTTATGACGCTGCCAGACCCCCTTAGAACGGCAGTGGTGTTGGTTTCTGATCCAGGACATTGCTTGCAGATGATCTGCACAGGCCGTCCAGAAATACGCTATATCGCCCGTTTCTCTGCCCTGTCTGACTCGTCTGAAAAACCTGACTTATGCAAAGCATCAAAAATTCGCTCAAGAATGGCGGGGTCCCGGAAACGATGATTACGGACATATCCGGATCTCGAGAAGCGGGGGCATATCCGCAGCAATTCCCTTACGACCACTCGCGCTTCGCCGAGGCGGCCCTGTTCTGCCAAAATGGCAGCCATGGTCGGGTGGATTGAGCAATATTCCGGATCGATGCGCAAGCCATATTCTGCTTCCGCCAGCGCAGCGTCCATATCACCACACAACCAAAGAGCCGTCGCCAGAATGGCAGATGTGCCAGCACAGTGCAAAGGGGCATATTCGGCAGCTTTTCGAAGGACCGCCACCGCTTCTTCCGGACGATTGCCATAAAGCAGGACCAGCCCGGCATTGGAAAACACATGGGCATTTCCCGGTCCCATGACCATCGCACGCCGGGCCTGGGGCAAGGCCAAGTCAAACTTGCCTGCACTGGCTTGTACCAGCGCCAGCAGTGCATGGATGTTTGCGTCATTCGGCTGCAATTCCAGACCCTTGTTTATGGCTTCGACGGCCCGCTGAAGTATCGTATTTTTGGGAAGCCCCCAGTCTTCTTTGGCTTCGGCCCAGAAGGAATAGGCAATCCAGTGCCAGGCCGCGGCATAACCGGGATCAAGCGCCAGCGCCTTTCTCGCCATGGACCGGCCCTCAAGCACCGGTTTTCTGCGGTGTGTCAGACATAGTTCGCGGGCGGTCATCAACGCTTCCCAGGCGGGGAAACTTTCCGTTCCGGAGGACCATGTATCAGCCTGAACGCCGGAAGCGATCTGTGTCTGGAGAGCGGACACGATTTTGCGTGTCAGTTCATCATGCAATGCGAAAATCTCGCTTTGGCGGCGATCATAGCGCTCGGCCCAGACATGCCGTCCGGTGGCGCCTTCTATCAGCCTGGCGGTCAGGCGCATGCGATGACCCGAATACTGGATGCAACCTTCCAGCAGATATTGAAATGCCGGAATGGTCTGGCGCAACGCTGCGGGTGAACCGCTGTCGCTGATCTCCGGTTCGGCGTGCAGGGCAACCGTGCGCAAACGCGGTTGCTTGGCCAGTGCCACGATCACATTTTCGCAAACCCCGTCTGCAAACTGGTTTCGGTCCGCTTTGTCCGACCGGGACTCAAATGTTCTCACTGCTATCGTGATACCCGTATCCCTGCCATCGGCCCCGGGCGACAGTCTCAGGGGAAAGACTGATGGGAGGGCATTGCTGCTGTCCGGCCGGTTGTCCGGCCGATTGTCCGGATGCGCAAATGCAGGAGCCGCATCTGCCGCCGGATCACGCAGCAGTTTTCCCACAAACCGAAACCCGCGGTTGTGCACGGTCCGGATCAACCGCTGGGCCTTCCCGTCATCTCCCAAAATCGTCCGCGCAGAACGGATCCGGCTGTTGACCGCCGAATCCGAAACGGTTCTGCCGTTCCAGACATGGTTCAGCAATTCCTGCCTCGGTATCATGCGGTGGCTGTTGGAGACGAGCAGTACCAGCAAGGCAAAGACCTGCGGTTCAATGTGAAGGGCATCGCCGTTCTGGCGCAATTCCTGGAGTTGAAGGTCCAGCTCGAAGTCCTCGAACCGGTAAACCGGCTGAAACTGCTCGTTTGCCTGCATCAGCACGAGACTTCTCCCCTGGCGGAAAAGCGATGTCCTGAATCAGCTCCAGCCGCAATCCGTTGCGGTATGCTTGATATAAACGGCCTCTCGCCAGAAAAACTGTTCCAGCGCAAAACCTCCGGCAAGGGCTTGAACGGAAAGGGAAACGCAAGACTTTTTTGTCTGCCCGCGGCCATGCCGGGATGCTCATCCACAAATCTGGAAACTGCCATCAATACCCTCCGGGGAGGCAAGTCCTCCCTTCCACCCCTCCTGACTGACCGAAATTGGGATTTTCGGGAAGCCCAAATTAGTTTAGGGTCGCTTCTGCATGGAGGACGGACATTTGTTCTTGTCTGAGGGTCAGTTATGAAAGCAATGTGGTACGTCTGCGTGGGTCTGCTCATGCTTTCTGCATTGCTACATCCTGATCGCGCAGCCGGTCAGGCCGTGGCGGAAAGCGCGGAGTCAGGCGCGGTTGATCAAGCGTCCAGTTCGTCCACTGTTTTGGCGCTTCCGGTGGTGCCGCTGGAGGCTGGATCAGATGCCCCGCCGCTGGCCTCCTACATCAGATTTGTTCGTAATCCAGAAGGCGATATCGCCACAGACAATTGGGAAACCCTGGCCCCGAACCCGTCCGCTCTGAATGGTTCAAAAATCCAGTTCGGACCAGGTGGCCAGGAAATCCTCGTGCTGTTGCAGGTGCGCAACGAGAGCAGCACGAAAGGGACGTGGCTACTGTCAACCAAACGCGGTGCGCTGAAGGATTTCAAGCTTGCCGAGCGAGTGGATGACGCAACACGGTTGTTGATTGACGGAAACAATATTCCGCAGGTCCGCGAAATTCTGCAATCCTATCACGGATTCACCCATGCCTTTGAACTGGAGCCCGGCGAGCAGCGGGAATTCGCGCTCAGCTTCCACGGTGTCTATTCCACCCTGTTTCCGCTGAGCATCCAGACCAGCGCGACATTTACCGAAGAACGCTACTGGAATGTCGCTGTGGCCGCCGGAGGGTTTCTCGGCACACTGACCGTGGTGTTCATCGGCGTCATCTTTTATACCGCTACCGGCAGATCCGAATTCCTGTGGCTGGGAATGGCGGAACTCATTCTGGCAGCCTATATCGTGCATGTCCCTGGATACTCGTTCTTTTATTTCCTCTATGACATGGGGAACTGGGTCTATGCCGTGGGCATAATGCTGCCCTGCGCCTATGCTCTCTTCGCCGCCCAGTTTGCCCGCGTGTTCCTGAAAACCGCGGTCAATTTTCCACGCTTCAACCGGTTGCTCATCGGCATGATGATGCTGTGGACATTGGTCATTCTCAGACGGATTTACATGGCCCTCATCGGCGAAGTGCAAGACGGCGGCCTGCTCGGAGCGATCACGGTCTTTGCCGTGGCGACTGCGCAGATCGTCCTGCCAATCATGGCGTTTCTCGCCGTGTTCCGGCTGAGCCGTCACTACTGGCCGTTGCTCGTCGCCTGGGGCGGATGGGCGCTGTATAATTTCTATACCATTACAGCGACACTCGGCTATGCTTCAGGACTTCCAAACAACTGGCACTATACCGGGATTGCCGCGCTTCTAACGGCGCTGTTCGCGTCACTTGCCCTCGCCCTCCATATCCGCCGGGTGCATCTGGACAAGCTTGTTTACGAGCGGGGCCTCAACCGGAGTCTGCAGAAACAGATTGAAATTCAGGATGATGCGATTCGGCTGGAACGGGAGAAGGCGTCCGCGATCGCCACGATCAGCGATCAGGACAATCTGATCCATGCGTCCGGCCATGACAGCCAGCAAGTGCTGATGGCGCTGAACAGTATCGTCAGCGTGACCGATAGGATGAAATCCGACAAGCTTCCCGGCAATCTGGGAGATATGCTCAAATCGTCGGCTTCCTATCTGCAGGATATTGTTTCCACGACCACTTCCTGCGCCATTTCCGGTTTTGAAAATGCCAGCCTCATCGCCCTGGGCCGTTTCCGCTTTGAGGAATTGGTCCGGCCGATCGAGATGATCTATCGACCACTTTTCGTGAAAAAACAGATCACGCTGGAGGTCGATATCCGGTCAGACAGATGGCTGGTCAGTGATCGTGCACTGCTGGCCCGGGTTTTGTCCAATCTCTTGAGCAACAGCTTGAAGTTCACGCACAAGGGGAGCGTGACGCTCTCGGCAAGGACAGATGGCGGCGAAGCCATTATCGAAGTCCGGGACACCGGGGCGGGCATGGATCCGGGATTGCTGGACCGGCTGACCGGATCCTCGGAAGGCCGGGTGAAGATTGAGGACAGTGAAGGCACCGGTTTCGGGCTGATCTCCTCCCGGTCCATCATAGCCCGGCTCTACGGTGAACTGGATATTGAGAGCCAGAAGGATATCGGAACGGTGATTGCCATCACCCTGCCGCTTTCTCGAGTTGAGCAGCCCGAACAGATAGATTCGAACGAGATGAACAATCATGCTCGCGGTATCAGATTGCTTGATGCGGACAAGATGAGCCGAGAGGAATTCGAGGCGCGCAAGGACTGCCGACCCTGCAACGGAAACGTACAGGACCACAAACAGGTTGTTCCGGTGACCCACGACAGTTCGGCCAGCTTGCGCAGCTGGGTCGGATCCTTTGCCAATCTCGTCCTGATCAAACCGCTCTGGACCGACATGCTGGACCATCCGGCCGTCAAAAATCTGCGGAACAGGGCGCACTGGAAATGACGTTGAAGATCCTCCATGTCGACGATCACGAACTGACCAGGGCCGGATGTGCCCTCATCCTGTCGGGTCAGGACCAGTATGAACTTGTCCATACGCTCGACAATGGCGAAAATGTTTTGCCATGGCTCAAGGACCATCCGGTGGATGTCATTCTGCTGGATATCATTCTGGCAGACATGAACGGCCTCAGCCTGCTGACCGAGATCATGGCGATGGAAACGGTGCGCGTTATCATTCTGACTGGTCAAAACGATGCGAAACAGTTTCGGTTCGCTCTGGAAATGGGCGTGAGCGGCGTTGTTCAAAAGTCTGATCCGGGAGACGAGATACTTGCGGCGCTGAACGGGATTGATGCCGAAGAACCTTATCTGTCACCCTCGATCGCAAGCCAGCTGCAACGACTCGGCGAACCACCTGTACGCCTTTCGCCGCGGCAAGCCGCCATTCTGCACTATATGTCAAATGGGGAAACCAACAAGGAAATCGGCGGAAAACTAGGCATAGCCATGCCAACTGTTTCCTTCCATATCGCCGAAATGCGACGAAAACTCGACGTCTCGCACAACCGGAAAATCGTGCAGGCCGCGAAGGATATCGGTCTGATCTGACAGTTTGGGCCGGCAGGAAACGAAGCGGGGACCTGTCATCCGCGTGGGAAAAGAGAATCTCCTGGAGGCCCGAGCCGGAATCGAACCGGCGTACACGGATTTGCAATCCGCTGCGTCACCACTCCGCCATCGGGCCGGAGAGGGGCGCAATTGCTTTTCTTTCCGGCCAATGTCAACCCCGTATCCGCGCGGGGTGCGGTCATATTATGAGATCCGTCCCCGCCTCAACCCGTCCGAAATGGAGCAATCTGTTGAAATTCACCGCAATCTGTCTTGGCGATGCCGCGAACTGGCGCTAGAAGCACTCGTCATGCCACCATAGTGTATTGCCTAAATAATACAGAGATGGCATAGGGTAAAGGTTCAATCACAAGGGTATCATGGTGGGTCAGGAAAATTTCCGGGAAATGCGCAAGGCAATGGTGGTCAGTCAGTTGCGGACGACGGATGTCAGCGACCCGCTTGTCATTGCTGCGATGAGCGAAGTGCCCCGTGAAGATTATGTCCCCGCGGCGTCACGTAATGTGGCCTATGCGGATCGCGGTGTCAGCATCGGAAACGGCAGATCGCTGAACGCCCCGCTGTCGACAGGCCGATTGCTGACGGCTGCCGAATTGCGGCCCCATGACCGGGTCCTCCTGATCGGCGCGGCGACGGGCTATACGGCAGCGGTTCTCTCAAGGATTGTTGCTGAAGTTACTGCGGTCGAGCAATCTGCCCGGCTTGCATCGAAAGCTGAAGGCAATCTGAAAGAGCTTGCCAATGTCACAATGCACAAGGGCGACCACAGCAAGGGCTGCTCCGACGGCACACCCTATTCGGTCATCGTCATCGTTGGCGTTGTCGAACAGGTTCCC
>JBCBZY010000077.1:0-10019 GCA_039815115.1 Pseudomonadota bacterium
ATGTCCTGCTGCTTGACGAACCGACCAACGATCTCGATGTCGAAACCCTGTCAGCTTTGGAAGAAGCTCTGGAAAGCTTCGCCGGCTGCGCCGTGGTCATCAGCCATGACCGCTTCTTCCTGGATCGTCTGGCGACGCATATTCTGGCCTTTGAAGGCGACAGCCATGTGGAGTGGTTTGAAGGCAATTTCGAGAGCTATGAAGAAGACAAGGTCCGACGTCTGGGCGAAGATGCGCTGAAGCCGAGCCGGGCGACGTACAAGAAGTTGACGCGGTGATTTGATCGGACAGCGGTATTCGGACTTGGATGGCACGGAGTAGCACCTATATCCAACAGGTGCACGAACCCGCGACCATCACCGACTTCGAAATCATCGCTCGGCGCGTATTCGAAACTATCCCGTCGCCTTTTGCCGAGCATTTGCCCGATATCATCCTGCGCGTTGAGGACTGGCCGCCGCAGGATATGCTGGACCATTTTGGCATGACCGATCCGCATCAGCTGACTGGGTTGTATCAGGGTGTTCCAGTGGGAGAGAAATCGCAATTTGGCGGCCCAATGGTCGAAGGAGACCGGGTGACGCTCTATCGACGCCCGTTACTGGCGGAAATGGCGGCGACGGGTGTCGAACTGGAGAAACTCATCCGGCATGTTGTCATCCATGAAGTGGGCCATCATTTCGGGCTCAGTGATGCGGACATGCATGCGATTGAAGAGAGTATCCCGGATTGATCTTGTGATGTCGCGAATGTCGGCGGCAAGCGGTGCAGCCTATCGCAAGCGTTTCACAAATAGCTGCCCGTTTTCATCACGCTTTGTCTGGAAGTTGGGAACTTCTTCGAACATGTCGGACAATCGGGAAAAGCCATAATTACGAACATCAAAACTGGACCGGTTCCCGGCAATTTTCCCGACTTCGCTGAGGCTGGCATAGCCTTCCGCATCGCGTTTGCTGGTCTGGTGC
Organism: Pseudomonadota bacterium; assembly: GCA_039815115.1. GTDB lineage: Bacteria > Pseudomonadota > Alphaproteobacteria > Sphingomonadales > Sphingomonadaceae > Parasphingorhabdus. Next base: position 966 of record JBCBZY010000077.1, read on the forward strand.
GCGTCGACCAGCAGTTTGAGCAATTCGGCATCGACCTTGCCATTGCCGCTGACAGCCTCTGATTTAGATGGGGTCTTGCTACCAGACTTGTTCTCGCCTCCACCACGTTCCCGCTTGTCTGCCTTGATCAGGGCATCGACATCGATGAAGCGGCTGCAGGCCTGTTTGAACGCATCCGGCGTCTTGGCGCTGCCAAATCCGTAGACCGGAAAACCGTCCTGACGCAGACGCATGGCCAGCGGCATGAAGTCACTGTCGCTCGACATGATTCCGAATCCGCTCACCCGGCCGCCGTAGAGCAGATCCATGGCATCGACCGTCATCTTCATGTCGGTCGCATTCTTGCCGCGGGTAATGTCGAACTGCTGCTGCGGTTCGATGCCATATTTGTGCAAGCGGTCGACCCAGCCTTTCAGCGCCTGTTTGCGCCAGTTTCCATAGGCGCGGCGAATATTCACCGTGCCGAGTTCGGCCAAGGCCGTCAGTACCGGATCAATCCCGTTATGGCTGGAATTGTCAGCATCGATCAGCAGAGCGATATTGTCATTATTGGTGTTCATGGCAACGTGATGGACCCGGGGCAGGGCGGGTTCAAGCGCAAATATGTCTTTGCGGCGGCAAAGGCAGAAGGATCAGGGGACAAGCCACTGGTTTTGCCATATCCCGGTCTTAGCATCCCAGCTACTGCATGCGCGACGGTGACCGGTATGGGCGAGATACAGCCATTCGATCCGCTCGATTTCCACAAGCAGAACAGCGAAGTTTGCCCTGGCGGGAAGAACCTGCTCGGCGGTTGGTTTCTGGCCTTCGATTTCCGCCGGCAGTCCGGAAGTTGGTTCGTCGACCCTGCTGCCCGGCGCTGGATCAGCGAGATAACAACGGCGACCGTAAAGCGAGGCCTGTTCCCAGGCTGCATCTGCTTGTGGACCATTTTTCTGAATCTCGCCAGTTCCGGTCAGCCTCAGCTGTAACTTGGCTTCCGGATGATAACCCAGTACCGACACGGGCGCACACTCTCCGATATCGGCGACTTTGGACACACGTCCATCGGTATTGAAACGAAGTTGACGATTTGTCGCATCTACCGACCGCAAGACCATGATCCGCTGGCTGGGCCAGCCGTCTGGTGTCACAGTTCCCACAGCTGGCATGTGCAGGGGCGAATGACGGTTGCTGGCGCCCTCTGACAGCAGATCCCACGCTTTCTCAAGAGAAAGACTCAAGTCGCTGAGAAATGAATCTTCTTTTGAGTCTGTCATTCGACCACTGAAAACTTGCCAGTGGTTTCATCCAGTTCAAACAACTGTGCTTCCCCAATAGCGTACCAGGCTCCGTGCAGCTTCAGATTTCCGGCCGCTTCTTCTTCGGCGATAAAGGGGAAGGTGCGCAGATTCGACAGGCTGACCTTGATCGCTTCCCATTCCAGCATCCGCTGCGGATCATCAGGTGCTTCGGCTACGACTCGATCACGTGCATCGTGAATGATCTCCATCCAGTGGTCGATGAAGCTTGGCCCGGGCACACCCAGGTCACCGCCTTTCAACGCGGCACCAATGCCACCGCACTGGCCATGGCCGAGCACGACGATATGCTTGACGTGGAGACCAGTGACACCAAATTCAATCGCGGCCGATGCGCCATGCTGGCCGCCGCCTTCTTCATAGGGCGGCACCAGATTTGCGACATTGCGCAGAGCAAACATCTGGCCAGGGCCGGTGTCAAAAATCGTCGCCGGATCAACCCGACTGTCGCAACAGGATATGACCATGACAGGCGGGTGCTGACCGTCTTTTGACAGCTCGTCATACCGGGCTTTTTGCCGTGGATAGCTATATTCCCTGAAACGTTTGTACCCGTCCAGCAGCGCAGCAAATTCCGGCATCAGAAACGCTCGCCTCTAACGACCTCGACATTGCCGATAGTGATGAGAAGTCCATGACTTTCCAGCAAGGGGGCCACTTTGTCCGCCAGCAGATCAGCTTTTTCCTGATTCGCAATCATCAGGACGATGGACTTGGCCGCAGCTCCTGTTACTTCATCATGATCCCAGCGCCCGTCCCGACCGCCGCCTGATGCGATCTTGATGACGCTCCACCCGGAAATATCGACGTCCTTGACCAGCCGGATCACTCGCGGAACCAGCGGCGTATCGACCAGTATTTCAATGCGCTTGCGCTGAACGGTTGTGACCATGGTCTACCCCAGGAAATTGGCAATGGCCGCAAATAGCGAAATGCCAAAGATGATATTGAACGGGAAGGTGATACCAAGAGACATGGATAAGTAAATACCGGGATCCGCCTGGGGCATGGCGAGGCGCATGGCGGCGGGAACTGCGATATAGGAGGCGCTGGCGCACAAGACACCGAGAACGGCGGCGGAGCCCGGTTCCAGGCCTATCATTGTGCCCACAGCCACGCCGATAGTACCGTTTACAATCGGCATCAGGATCGCAAGCGAGGCAAGGGGGAAGGTGATTTTTTTGGATTGCATCAGTCGCCGTGCGGCAAGCAGGCCCATGTCGAGGAGGAACAGGCAGAGCACGCCATTGAAACCAATGGCAAACAGCGGCTTGATCGGCTCAAACCCGGCATCACCTGCGACCATGCCGATAGCAAAGGCACCCATCAGAAGAACAACGGATCCGTTGGTGAGTACTTCATGGAGCAAACCGGACCCGCTTTCCCTCGCGGCACTGGCATCTTCTGCCAGGCCGGGGCGCTTTGAATAGGCCCTCGCGAGGAGCAATCCGGTTATGATGGCTGGCGTTTCCATCAACGCCATGACGCCGACCATGAACCCGTCCGGCTGCATGCCCTGATTGGTCAGCAATTCGACGGCGGTTACGAACGTGACCACGCTAACCGAGCCATAATGCGCGGCGACAGCACCTGAATCAATCGCGCCCAGCTTTCCGAATGAGCGCAGGAGGAAAAATGCGAGTATCGGTATCGTAAACCCCAGAGTTACGCCGGCAATGGCAGCCGATGCCAGTTCTGAAGTGAAGCCTGTCGAAGCCACTTCGACGCCACCTTTCAAACCGATGGCAGCCATCAAATAAATGGACATGGCTTTGGCGAATGGTTCGGGAATACTGAGGTCCGACCGGATCATGGCGGCAAAAAAGCCAAGGATGAAGAACAGGATGACCGGCGAGGTTAGAGTCTCGATAATCATGGCTGAAAGCGCACCCCCGGTATTTGTTGTCTGGCTGGCGGGTTAAGCAGCGTGATCGTGGTTGGCAAGCGCCGAATGCATCGCTATCTGATAGAAATGAACGAAATTACCAAGATCCCTGCACCATCCGGAAAACCTGTCCGGCAGCGCAAACCTGACTGGATTCGGGTCAAGGCACCCATGGGCAAAGGCTTTGAGGAAACCCGCAAACTGATGCGCGAGCACAAGCTCAATACGGTTTGTGAAGAAGCCGCATGTCCCAATATCGGTGAATGCTGGACCAAGAAGCATGCCACGGTGATGATCCTTGGTGATGTGTGTACCAGAGCATGCGCATTCTGCAATGTGAAGACCGGCATGCCGATGAAGGTCGACCCGCTTGAACCGCAACATACCGCCGATGCAGCTGCGAAACTGGGTCTCGAGCATATCGTGATCACATCGGTGGATCGCGATGATCTGCCGGATGGCGGAGCCAGCCAGTTTGTCAAAGTCATTGAAGCGCTGCGCCGAACGACGCCGGATACGACAATCGAGATTTTGACTCCGGATTTCCGGAACAAGGCGGACGCGGCAATTGAAGCGATCGTCGCGGCGCGTCCGGACGTCTACAATCATAACCTCGAGACCGTGCCTCGGCTCTACCCGACTATACGTCCCGGCGCGCGCTATTATGCCTCCATTCGGCTGCTGGAACAGGTGAAGCGCCTCGATCCGTCGATTTTCACCAAGTCCGGGATCATGTTGGGTCTGAGTGAGGAACGACTGGAGGTTCACCAGGTCATGGATGACATGCGTTCGGCAGATATCGATTTTCTGACCATGGGCCAGTATCTTCAGCCGACACCGAAACATGTAAAGGTCAGCGAGTTTGTGAAGCCGCAAGCCTTCGATGCCTATGCCTCGATCGCGCGGGCCAAGGGGTTCCTGCTAGTCGCCTCCAGTCCGCTGACGCGGTCCAGCTATCATGCCGGGGATGATTTCGCGAAAATGCGCGCAGCGCGAGATGAAAAGCTCGCCAGAGAAGCAAAGCATGCCGGCACATAGGGAAACGCGGGAGTTGCCGCACAGCGCCGCGCAAATGTATGCGCTAGTGGCCGATGTCGGCCGCTATCAGGAATTTCTGCCATGGGTTGTCGGCACGCGCGTCCGGTCGGATAGCGATACGGAAATGACCGCGGATGTGCTGGTTGGCTTCAAGGGCTTGCGGGAGCAGTTCACGTCTCGCGTACTGAAAGTTCCGGGCAAGTCCATCACGGTGGACTATCTGGATGGACCACTGAAGATGCTCCACAATGAATGGCATTTCCGGCCGCGTGCGGAAGGCGGAAGCTATGTCGATTTCTATGTCGAATTCACATTCAAAAACCGCATGTTCGAAAAACTGGCGGGGCAGATGTTTGCAAAAGCCTTGCACAAGATGACAAGCGCTTTTGTCGCGCGCGCCGAAGACATATACGGCAGCAATTATTCGGATGTATCGGGAAGCAGCAGTTCGAGCGCAACCAGCGCTGCCTGAAGGCGGATTTCCGCGCGGCTCCTGTCTTCACCGAAATTGTGGCGATCTGCGTCCACATCTTCCAGGCTTTTTCCCTTTTCCGCTTTGGCGAAAACAACCGTACCCACCGGCTTGATCTCGGTTCCACCGCCCGGTCCGGCAATGCCGGTAATGGCCACAGCCACGTCGCAACCGGACCGTTCAAGTGCACCTTGAGCCATTTCCCATGCAACAGCCACAGACACTGCCCCGAACGTTTCCAGGAGGTCATCACTGACTCCGAGTAAAGATTGCTTGGCTTGGTTGGAATAGGTGTTGAAGCCGCAATCGAAAACATCGCTGCTGCCGGCTATTTCAGTTAGTGCAGCAGCCACAAGACCACCGGTGCAGCTCTCCGCCACGGCGACCCGTCGGTTCGCACTGCGATTTTCATCCACGACCTTCTGGGCAAGATCGACCATTTCCTGGGGAAGGAGATTGTTCATAGGTTCGGGCCGTTAGCTCATTGCGGCATCGGTTTGCAAATGTTGAGAGGATCTTTCTCCCGCGAACTGGTGCCAAGCTGGATGAGCATGACGGTCAAACTGGCAACATTGGTTGAGGGCAGGGGCTCGAGGAGATTGTAGACACGCTCGATCGTTGGACAGTCTTTTGGCTTTAGCTGCTGGGTCAGCATGGCGGGGATTATGGCATCAATCATTGGTCGAAGAGCATTCATGTCCACGCCTTCCGGAAGATCCTCGCCGGCCAGCACGCCGATGACGTCTTGCGCGTCGGGCCATGCCTGGTCAGAGGCATCTTGATATCTCGCAAATTGTTCCGAATCGACTTGCAGCAGCGAGGCGGTTGCCGGCAGGGATGCACTGCATTTCGTACCGACGGCCTTGAGCGATCCGGGCAACAGATAAGTGATCAGGGCTTCCGCTTTTTCCGGAGGAACACATGGACCTGCTTCGGCAGCAGCTGCAGCCGAGCCTTGTGCCAAAGCGACCATGCCCAATATCGTTGCAAGCCTCTTCATATTTTCACTCCATTCCTAGTGTTACTATGGCCTGCGCAGCGATGCCTTCGCCGCGACCAGTGAATCCCAGTCTTTCCGTCGTGGTAGCCTTAAGACTGATTCTGTCCACATCAATGTCCAAAATCTCTGCAATGTTGTTACGCATCGCGTCCCGGTGCGGTTTGATTTTGGGTTCTTCGCACATCAACGTCATGTCGACATTATGAACGGAGCCACCTTTCTCGCGGATGAGCGAAATGGCATGGCGGGCAAATACTTCTGATGCAACTCCGCGCCATTTTTCATCTGACGGTGGGAAATGATCCCCAATATCTCCGGCGGCAATGGCGCCCAGCAAGGCATCTGTAAGCGCGTGCAACAGGACATCGGCATCACTGTGACCTGCGAGACCCTTGTCATGCGGGATTTTCAGTCCACCAAGCCACAGCTCTTCTCCCTCGGCAAGCCGATGAACATCAAACCCGGAGCCGGTGCGAATCTCTTTCATGCTTTGGTCTGCTGCATCTGAAAAGTCCTGAGGGGTCGTGAATTTTCGCAATTGGTCGTCGCCTTCCACCACCGCTACATCATATCCGCAGGCTCTGATCAACTGGGCATCGTCGCTGGCATTGTTTTTGGCAATCACTCGTTCATGGGCTTCCCGCAATTTGTCAAAGTGAAACGCCTGCGGCGTCTGGACCCGCCATATGCTGTTTCTGTCGATGGTCTCCGCGGCAAGGCTGCCATCGATCCGGATTGTGGTATCAACCGTTGGCAATACCGGAATTGCTGCCGGGTAATCGTCTAGTGCATCGATCAGCCTGTTTAAGACACTGGTCGTCAAAAAAGGTCGGGCCGCGTCGTGAATCATCACATGATCCACACCGCCGGCGGCGACTATGGCCGAGATTCCGTTGGATACGCTTTGCTGCCGGGTATCTCCGCCGATAACCAGCTGATAATCGTCTATCCCGGTCAATGTGGAATGGGCCTCTTCATCCTGACCCTCGGCCACAATGATCCATATTCTGCCGATCTGAGGATGAACTGAGAAACACTGGACGCTATGGCGCAGCATCGGTTTTCCCGCAATTTTCACAAACTGCTTGGGAAGGTGAGTCCCCGCACGTTCGCCTTTCCCTGCAGCGACAATTACAGCATCAATCCGCTTGGTATCTGGGGATGAATCGGTCATTTCCGCCCGTCTAGCGGAAGGAGAACTTGCCTGCCAGCCGCTTTGGAAGTAAAGGCTGCTTAAATTTTAGGCACTAATTATGAATCTGACCCCGATATCCATTGGAAATATCCGCATAGACAGCCCGGTTTTACTGGCCCCGATGACCGGTGTCACGGACTTGCCCTTCCGCAAGCTGGTAAGACGTTTCGGCTCCGGACTGAACGTGACCGAGATGATTGCCAGCCAGGCGATGATCCGGGAAACGCGCCAATCGCTACAGAAATGCGCATGGGACCCGATTGAAGAGCCGGTCTCGATGCAACTGGCCGGATGCTGCCCGGATGCGATGGCGGAAGCGGCAAAACTCAACGAGGATCGCGGTGCCCAGATTATCGACATCAACATGGGCTGCCCGGTGAAGAAGGTTGTAAATGGCGATGCCGGCTCGGCGTTGATGCGTGACCTTCCACTCGCGGCTTCGCTGATCAAGGCAACGGTCAAAGCCGTAAATGTTCCAGTCACTGTAAAAATGCGGATGGGTTGGGATCACAACAGTCTGAATGCCCCGGAACTTGCGCATATAGCGGAAGATCTGGGCGCGCAAATGATCACTGTTCATGGCAGAACGCGGTGCCAGATGTACAAGGGCAGTGCCGACTGGACTTTTGTGCGCCGAGTGAAAGATGCCGTGTCTGTTCCGGTCATTGTCAACGGGGATATCTGCACAATTGCCGATTGCGAACAGGCGCTCGCCGAAAGCGGGGCAGATGGCCTGATGATTGGGCGCGGTGCCTATGGTAAGCCCTGGTTGCTGGGTCAGGTGATGCACTGGTTTGCACATGGCGAGATACTGGCTGATCCTGCGTTGCATGCGCAATATGCTGTGCTCGACGAGCATTATCGCGACATGTTGACACATTATGGCGAAGACATCGGTGTCAAGATCGCCCGCAAGCATATCGGGTGGTACACCAAGGGCATGCCAGGATCTGCAGAATTCCGGAACGCCGCAAACAAGGAAGCCGATGCCGGCAAGGTCCTGAAGATGCTTCAGGAGTTTTACGCACCCTGGCTAGATAAAGCCGCCGCCTGATGTCCGATCTGCCTGCCACGGAGCAGATTTTTTCCGGCTTGCCTGAAGCGCTGATACTTGTTGATCCCGAGCATTTGATTTCCAAAGTGAATCCCGCGGCGGAGAACTTTCTGGGAACCAGTGCAAAAAATCTCGTTGGACAACCTGTGCACCAGCAAATCCAGTTTGGAGATCGGCGGCTCGCCAGTGCGCTTGAAGATTCAGATGCGAATCTGGCCGCCCGTCGCATGGCTGTTTTGGTGCGGGGAACGAATGCGGGCTTCGTGGATTTTTCGATACAGGTACTACCGACCAATCCGGAATGGCGCATCATTTCCCTCTCCCCATTGCCCAGCGAGGGCCCGGAAAATGCAGATGATGCAAGCGGATCCCATGAATTTTCGGTCCGGGCTCCGGACATACTTGGTCATGAAATCAAGAACCCCTTGGCGGCAATCAAGGGTGCCGCCCAGTTGCTGGATCGCTCCATTGGCGAGGATCAAAAGAACCTGACAGCGATGATCAAGCTGGAAGTCGAGCGGATTGCCAGCCTCATGGACCGGGTCCAGGGCCTGACGGCTACGCAACCCGCAAAGGTGGAGCCGGTCAATGTCCACACGCTCATAGACCGGGCTCGGCAGTCGGTCGAAACGGGCAGTCGGGGGAAAATCCGGATTACCGACGAATTTGATCCATCACTTCCTGACGTACTGGTTGACCCTGATGCGATGTTGCAAATCCTGACCAATCTCCTGTCCAACGCAGTTGATGCGACCGGCAAGCTGGATCAGCCGGTGGTGCGTGTGATCACGCGGTACAGCTTTGGAGCCTCCTTTTCCGCACATGGCGCCAAACACCCTGTCCGGCTGCCCGTGGAGATCATTGTGCGCGACAATGGACCGGGCGTTCCGGCAGAGCTGGAACAGGACATTTTTTCGCCCTTCGTTTCCACCAAGGCTGACGGGCAGGGCCTTGGGCTGGCGCTGGTCAGAAAGCTGATCGGCGATATGAATGGCCGGATCAGATATGAGCGCCTGGCGGAGGCCGGGCTGACCCAGTTCGTACTGTTTTTGCCAATCGCAATCCGGGGATGACGTCATGAAAAAACAATCTGTGCTCCTTGTCGAAGA